>NZ_CDRRTB010000038.1:0-14348 GCF_977045075.1 Peptostreptococcus sp.
AAGATCCAATAATCATAGAAGGCCCAATAGTCAAGTGAGTAGGACTAGGCCGAGGAAGAAAAAAATAATTAAAACCAGGTTGTTTTTAGTCCTTTTTGTTTTATTTATAATTTTCTTTGCCATAGGTAGGCTAGTATGGTCGAGTCATAAGAATGCCCAGGCTAAAAAAGCCCAAGAGGCTGCACAGAGCCAAAAGTCTATCGAGCTCATGGAAGAGAAGAAGAGGAATGTTATAAACGTTGCAGTTGATGCTGCCAAGGGTGGTATAAATGAAGGAATGACCGCCTATAGGGGCAGTCAAAAGGAAAAGGATATAAATCTAGAAATAGCCAAATATATCAAGGATAACCTTTCAGACCAAGCAGATATTAATGTAATAATGGTGAGGTCCTATGATGAAGATATGAAGCTGTCTGAGAGGGTGGCCTATGCAAAAAAGAACCAGGCAGACCTATATGTGTCTATAAGGTTAAGTGCCCAGGCGAGTAGAAACGATGCTTCTGGAATAGATACTTACTATATTAGCCCAGAGGATATAGAGTATGATTCTCTAATAAAGGATGAAAATAAGAAGACGGCATCTATTAAGAATTCTAATAAGACTAAGGATTCTGATGAAAGTAAGGGAATTCAGACATCAAAAAACAAGACAAATACAGGTGAAAGTGCAAAAAAGACTTCGGGTCAGGAAGATAATAAGGTAAGTGATAAAAATAAGGAAGATCCTACTAAGGATACAATAAAGGAAGTAAGTGACAAGCCCGAAAGATTGAACCTTTCAAAGCTTTTGGCAGAAAGCATACAAAACACAACTGTATCCTATGTAGAGATGAAGGATAGGGGTGTGCTAGAAAAGAAGTTTGATATCTTGAACTTTACGCAGATGCCGGCAGTTATAGTCCAGTGTGGCTTCATAAGCAATAAGGATGATGCCCAAAAACTAGAAAATGAAAAGTACCAGCAGGATATAGCTAAGGGGATTAGTGAAGGTGTCCTAAAGTTTGTAGATGAGCACAGGGCCCAGCTAATAAAGGATAGGATAAATTATAGGTAGTATGATAGGAAATATTGGGTATAATATTTATTAAATATCCTTTACTCGTGTTCGAAAATTATAGAATTTGTTTTTTTGTAATTTACAGAAAATATTTTAAATAAATACTAGTAATTTAATTGAATTTAGGGTAAAATACAGGTATAATAATATTTGTTGAATATATGGGGACGAAAAATGACCTCTAGGGTCGCAATCCGTCAAAACCATTTATCAAAATATAGTTTATTAGAAAGTCTATATAGTCTTAGGTTTTCACAAATACGAGAATTTTTTGGAGGTTATTATGGAAAAGAAAGTAACAATTATCAATGAAACAGGCTTACATGCTAGACCAGCTAGTATGTTCGTTAAGAAGGCATCTGAATTCAAGTCAAGTGTAGAATTAGTTTGCAATGGCGAAAAGGTAAATGCTAAGTCAATCATGGGTATAATGAAGCTTGGCCTAGCTAAGGGTACTGAAGTAGTTATCGAAACTCACGGTGAAGATGAAGAATTAGCTTTAAATTCAATAGTAGAATTAATTGAAAGTGGTTTTGGAGAAAAATAGTATAACTAGACTGTAAAATGTTAAGAGTTTTCTCTTAACATTTTATTTATATTTGATGGAGGTAGGCATGTTATTTAATGGTATTGGAGCATCACCAGGAATTGTAATAGGTAAAGCCCTAGTGGTAGAAGAAAATGAAATAGTAATAGAAAAGAAGGCTATCAATGATGTTGAAGCTGAAGTTAATAAATTAAATGACGCAGTTAAAGTATCAAAGACAGAACTAGAAAAGGTAAAGGCCAAGGTTGCAAATGATCTTGGTGAAGAAGAAGCGGAAATATTTGGAGCCCATCTTTTGGTTCTAGAGGATCCAGAATTTATAGGTGAGGCAGAAAACAAGATAAAGTCAGAGTCACTAAATGCTGAATATGCCCTAAATGAAGTAAAGGATATGTTTGTGACTATATTTGAGTCTATGGACAATGACTACATGAGGGAAAGAGCAGCAGATATAAAGGACGTTACTAATAGGGTACTTAGGCATATACTTGGAATAAAGATTGTTGACCTTTCTGCAATTGATGAAGAGGTAGTTCTAGTAGCCCATGACTTGACTCCTTCGGACACGGCCACTATGAACAAGGCTATGGTTCAGGGCTTCCTAACTGATATAGGAGGAAGGACCTCCCATACTGCAATAATGTCAAGAACTCTTGAAATTCCAGCAGTAGTAGGTCTAAGTGATATTACATGCCAGGCCAAGGACGGGGACATAATAGTATTTGACGGTGATAAGGGACAGGTATATATTAATCCAGACCAGACCCTAATTGATGAATACCAGGATAAGAAGAGGGTTTTTGAAGAAGATAAGAAGGCTCTTGCCCTATTAAAGGGTCAGGAATCTAAGACTATAGATGGTAAGAGGGTAGAGCTGGCTGGTAATATAGGAACACCAGATGATGTTGAGGGCCTAATAAAGAACGATGCAGAGGGCGTAGGTCTATACAGGACTGAATTCCTATACATGAATAATGATGAATTCCCAAGTGAAGAAATCCAGTATGAAGCCTATAAGAAGGTTTTAGAGGGTATGGATGGTAAGCCAGTTGTAATTAGAACACTTGATATAGGTGGAGATAAGAAGCTAAGCTACTTTGAAATGGATGAAGAAATGAATCCTTTCTTAGGTTACAGAGCTATAAGATTATGCTTAGATAAGACTGACATCTTTAGGACTCAGCTAAGGGCACTTTATAGGGCTTCTGTACACGGTAAGCTTAGAATAATGTTCCCGATGATATCCTCTCTAGAAGAATTGCTGGCTGCTAAAGAAATGTGCCAGAAGGTAAAGGATGAGTTGAAGGCTGAGTCAGTAGCATACGCTGAAGATGTAGAGCTAGGTATGATGATAGAAATACCATCTGCAGCAGTGATCTCTGATATATTAGCAAAGCATGTTGACTTCTTCTCAATAGGAACTAACGACCTTATCCAGTATACTTGTGCAGTAGACAGGATGAACCAGAAAATAAGCTACCTTTACAACCAGTTTAACCCTGCAGTATTGAGATTGATAAAGCTAGTGATTAAGAATGCCCACCAGGAAGGCAAGTGGGTAGGTATGTGTGGTGAAGCAGCAGGAGACCAGAAGATGATACCAATCCTTCTAGGTTTTGGACTAGATGAGTTCTCTATGTCACCAATATCTATATTAAGGGCTAGAAGACTTATAAATTCTGTTACTGAGGCAGATATGCAGAAGTTGTCTGATCAAGTTTTAGGTCTAAGCACTGCAGAAGAAATTGAAGACTATATGGATAAGTTTATAGATTCCAGGAAGTAAAGTGTAAAATACATTTAATATGATGTAATATATACTAAATATATAAGCAAAATATCCTTGAAAACAAAAAATATATGCTACACTAATAACTGGTTATAGGGCTATAAAATCCTATAATATCAAGGCATTAGAGCTTTTTAAAAAAATAAGGTATATTGAATTCTTATTCAAATACCTTATTTTTTTGTAAAAAAAACTGGACTTAAGGCTGAAAGTGTGTTAATATAAGGTTGGAAATGATTTCCTGATGTTGAATATTAAGCGGAGGTGTAGCTAATGTTAGGTGATATTATAAGGTATAACTTTTTTGCACTAGATGATGTAGACTATGAGACATACTCTTTAGACTACGCAGTTATTTTGGATATAGACGAAGACAAAAATACTGTGAAGATTTTGCCTATATCTAACAAGTTTAGCAAGGATTCTATTGAATCGTTCTGCATTGGCCTAATTCCTGGATTTGTTGAAATCAAGAATGAAGGATATGTGAGTAATAAGCAGTACGTACACTTTAGCAAGGTCATCGATGTTAGACCTGAAGAATTACATCCTGTACATGTTCAGGATATAAGTGGTTCTATACTTAAAAATGAGAATGACAAAGCTATAAGTGTGGCCCTGACAGATGACCAGTTGGAAAGAGTCTTGAGAAAATACAAGATTTACGAAATTGGTGAAGAGAGAAACTTAATCAACTTACTGATGAAGTCAGATGCCCAGTTCGTATTGGCAGATTCAAATGAAATCGGCCAGATACGCAATGTATGCAACAAGGAAATGGACAAGTATAGGGAATATAACTTTAAGGACAAGAAGGTCGTAGTTTTCTTCGTTGAAGGTAAACGTTATTCAGTTGTCATGGTTCCTACAGACAACAAGGACCTTGCATATAGAAACGATAGCCTAAAGGCTGCCCTAGCTAATTAATTTGCTATTACTTTTTGTTTTTTTACAAAACTACCATAATAACATGCACTTTTATAGTGCACAAACGTCGGACCTTACCAATCCGGCGTTTTTTCTATAACAAATCCCCCAGATAAACTGGGGGATTTGTTATAGAAAATAATATAATATGACAAAAGATGTCATGTTACTGTGGTATAATGAATCGAGGAGATTTAAGATGATGAAAAATAATAGATTGTTTAGAATACTATATTACATTTTAGAAAAAGAGAAAGTTACGGCAAATGAGCTTGCAGATAAATTTGAAGTGTCAGTAAGAACGATTTATCGAGATATTGACTCAATTAGCGGTGCTGGGATACCAATTTATGCTACTCAAGGAAAGGGTGGTGGTATAGAAATTGCCAAAGATTTTGTGCTGAGCAAATCATTGCTTACTGAAAGGGAAAAAGAGCAAATTATGTCAGCTCTTCAAGGATTGGATAATACTACTAAACATTATGAAAATGAACTCATGACTAAACTGTCTGCATTATTTAAAATGAAAAGTACTAATTGGATTGAGGTCGACTTCAATAATTGGCAAAACAACAAGATGTATGAAAGAACATTTAATGATATTAAATCTGCCATTTTAAGTAAGAGTATTATTTCATTCTCATACTTTAGTAGCAATGAAGAAGAAACAAGCAGAAGAGTTAAACCTGTGAGGCTTCTTTTTAAAGGACAGGACTGGTACCTATATGCCCTATGTTTACTTAGAAATGACTTCAGGTATTTTAAATTGTCTAGGATAAAAAATTTAGAAGTTCATGCCGAAAAATTCGAAGACAGCTTTGAAAATTTAATACTGAAAAAAGAAATTCCATATGAAAATACAGTCAACATCAAAGTTAAGTTTGATCATAAAGTTGCCTTTAGAGTATATGATGAGTTAAAGGGAGAAATCGTAGAAGATGATGGAAATCTATACGTTGAAATAGAGATGCCAAATGATTATAACTTATTTAACTATATTCTTTCCTTTGGAGATAGTGCTGAAGTATTAGAGCCAAAGGAGATACGAATACAGATTAAGGAAATGATAAATAAAATGGCAGAAAAATATATAATATGACATATGGTGTCAAGTATCTCTCTGTATAATAAAATTATCAAGATACAAAGGGGGGGTGGATGATGAAATATGAATGGAGAAAAGAAGAAAAAAACCTTTATGGTGTAAGGCAAACGCCAATTATTGTAGATGTGCCAAAGCAAAAATTTATTATGATAAAAGGTGAAGGTGATCCGAATAAAGCTGATTTTTCTGACAGAATATCCGCTTTATATTCACTTGCTTACACAATCAAAATGCTATTTAAAGCAAGTATGAAAAATAGATCTGATGATAAAATTACAGATTTTACGGTATATCCACTAGAGGGGATTTGGGAGAAAGGTGATGAAAAAGCACTTGATAAAAGTAAACTTAAATACTCATTAATGATTAAACAACCCAATTTTATTACACAGGATATATTTATAAAAGCATTCGAAAATGTGAAAAAGAAAGAAACGAATAGCTTGTATGATGAAATAAGTTTTGAGGAAATTAAAGAGGGTAAAGCCATACAGATTTTACATGTCGGAAGTTATGATGATGAGCCGAAATCGTTTGAACAGATGAAAGAATTTGCAAGAAAATTTAATCTTACAAGAACAGGCAATTTTCATAGAGAGATATATCTTAGCAAAAAGAATAGGACATCAGAAGAAAAACAAAAAACAATACTGAGATATACAGTTAGATAAGGAGATTAGATTATGCCAAGACCTAGAGCAAAAAAAGAATTATTGACTGATGCCAAGGAAAACTATGAAAAGTTTAATTTACTTATTTCAAATATGACCGAGGATGAGTTAAATACACCTTTTGATTTTTCAAAAGATGAAAAGAAAAAAGAAGCTCATTGGAAAAGAGATAAGAATTTAAGAAATATTTTAATTCATCTCTATGAATGGCATCAGCTTATTTTAAAATGGGTATATTCTAATCAAAA
This sequence comes from Peptostreptococcus sp., assembly GCF_977045075.1. Taxonomy (NCBI): domain Bacteria; kingdom Bacillati; phylum Bacillota; class Clostridia; order Peptostreptococcales; family Peptostreptococcaceae; genus Peptostreptococcus; species Peptostreptococcus sp. Next base: position 6,345 of record NZ_CDRRTB010000038.1, read on the forward strand.
AGGGGAAGAAAGGCCATTTTTGCCTAAACCATATAACTGGAAAACTTATGGGGATATGAACGTAGAATTTTGGAAGAAACACCAAAATACTTCTCTTGAATGTGCGACTGAAATGTTTCATAAATCCCATAGGGATGTTTTAGAGTTGGCTGAAACATTCACAGATGAAGAATTGTTTACAAAAGAGATATATAAGTGGGTCGGAGGAAGTGTACTTGGATCTTATTTTGTAAGTGCGACCTCGAGCCATTATGATTGGGCTATGAAAAAGCTTAAAACTCATAGGAAAAATTGCAAATCGAAAAAAGTAGGGTAGGGATTTAAAGTGCATTTTACTAAAGTAAAAGGAATCTTATCTTCAAAAAATGGAATGAACTTGTTTAGGGGTTGTACACATGGATGTATATATTGTGACTCAAGAAGTAATTGCTACCAGATGAACCATAAATTTGAGGATATAGAGGTAAAAGAAAATGGAATAATTCTTTTAGAAGAAAGATTAAGGCGAAAGAGAAATAAATGTATGATTGGTTTAGGTTCAATGACAGATCCCTATCTTAGTGAGGAGATGGACTTAAACTATACGAGAAAAGCTCTTGAACTAATAAATAAGTATGGATTCGGTGCTACACTGATAACGAAATCTGCGAATGTCTTAAGAGATATAGATTTACTTAAGGCAATAAATTCAAAAACTAAATGTGTTATTCAAATGACCTTGACAACCTATAATGAAGATATGTGCAAAAAAATTGAACCCAATGTTTCAACTACGAGACAAAGATTTGAAGCATTAAAAGTATTGCGAGATGAAGGGATACCGACAGTAGTTTGGCTATGTCCAATATTGCCATACATAAATGATACGGAAGAGAATATTCTTGGTATTTTGAATTATTGTAAAGATGCCGGTGTATATGGGATAATATGCTTTGGTATGGGTCTTACACTTAGGGATGGTAACAGAGAATATTTTTATTCCCAACTAGATAAAAAGTTTCCAAGATTGAAAAATAAATATTTGAGTGAATACAGAAACGGCTATATAGTGACCAGTCAAAATAATAAAAAGTTAATGGGTCTATTTCACAGATTTTGTGAGCAGAATAATATTGCCCATGATAATGAGGCTATATTTAATTACTTGAATTTATTTGAGGAAAAGGAAATTTCAAAGCAACTAAGTTTTTTTGATGAAATATTTGGCGGCTAATGAAGCACTAAATGACCTGTATGCAAATACAGAATATTAATTAGCCTATGATGGCGCAAAGTCAATGCTCTTGCTGGATAATTTAGGTGATTTATTATATCGTAGGAATTCAAGTGAAATATTAAATATTTTTGTGACCTACAATGCAAAAAAATATGTGTATAAACACTTATATACAAGAATAATTATATATTTTTTTGTGAATTATAAGAAAATATGGTATAATAAAAAATATCTATGAAATGGAGGTGGAGTTTTTGAATTTATTCAAAAAGACTATTGTTGCCAGCTTGGTACTTGCCATGACTTTGACAGTAGGATGTGGTAGCAATAAAAAGACTGATACCAATAGTAGTGATAAAACCCAGAAAACAGAATATATTACAGAGATTACGAAAGACAATGTGGAAGAAGTGGTTATTGAATATAAGGAAATATTGTCATATTACAATGACCTCAAGAATAACTTAAAGACAATAAGTGATGCTAGTAAGAATCCAGAACTTGAGAGCGACCTAGTTTCAGCCAAGGACCTGATCAAAAATGGTCAGACGCTTTTAGCTAGTACAGATATTAAGTACAAGCCTTTAAATGAAGCAAAGGATGTCTTAAAAAAGATGTATGTAAAATCTCTAGAGATGGCAGACCATGTTCTGACTGATTCTACTAAGTACAAGAGGGAAATGAAGGAGTACGATAGTCTCTTCAAGGATTTCAAGGAAAAGATGGACAAGATAAGGCAGGATGTTGAAAAGGTTAGAGGTAAGTCTGTTAAGGCAAGTGATGATCAGACTGTGACAGATGATACCGATAAGAATACTACATCTTCAAAAACTGACAAGGACCAGACTTCAAATAAGAAAAACGAAGATACTGATAAGAACCAGACTTCAAATAAGAGAAGAACTGATGAAGATTCCAATAAAAATAACAGGTCTTCAAATACTAATAAGCCAAGTAATAACGATTCAAATTCTAATGACGATCAAGGATTTGTTCCAAAGGTTTCTAGCTTAAATAACAGTCTAAGAAGTGAAATTAGGAGTGCCGGTGCTAATGCAGGTAGTAGTTTTAGACAGAGTGGTGGTAGTGAAAGCCAGCTTGAATCTGTAGCCACTCAGATGTTCAATGACCTTGAAGGCGATAGTCCTATCCAGGGAAGCCAGATTTCTGAGGCAAGATCTATTTTTGTAGAGGCCTTTAAGGCAGCCTTCTATGGAAACTAAGTTATAGGACCTAAATTAAGTTTAAATAGGGATATATTATTGATTTTTAAATAAAAACCAATCCATATGGGTTGGTTTTTTTGTATAGCAATATAATCGTGTGGTATAATAAAGTGTAAAGGATTTTTAAAGTAGGAGGAAATAGGGTGGAATTAATACATAAGTATAGTTTGAATGGATATAATATCGTCATAGATGTGAATGGAGGAGCTGTTCACGTAATAGATGACGTGACATATAGGGTATTAGACTTTTATAAAGAAATAGGTCTAGAGGATATAATAAAGACTCTAGAAGGTGAATTTGAGGCTGACAAGATTAGGGAGGCCTATGAAGAAATAAAAAACTTGGAAGAAGAGGGACTACTGTATTCAGAGGATGAGTACAAGTTCCATCCTAGTTTTGTAAATAGGCAACCAGTAGTAAAGGCGCTCTGTCTAAATGTTGCCCACGACTGCAACCTAAAGTGTAAGTACTGCTTTGCTAAGCAGGGAGACTTTGGTGGTAAGGCTGAGCTTATGCCTCTTGAAGTTGGTAAGAAGGCCATAGACTACCTAATAGCAAACTCTGGTAATAGGAGAAACCTTGAAATAGATTTCTTTGGTGGTGAGCCACTGATGAACTGGCCAGTAGTCAAGGCATTGGTAAAGTATGGTAGGGAAGTAGAAAAACCTGCTGGAAAGAATATAAGGTTTACAATTACGACAAATGGAGTTCTTCTCGATGACGAAAAGATAGACTTTATAAATGAGCACATGCATAATGTAGTCCTATCGCTTGACGGTAGGAAGGATGTAAATGATGGTATGAGACCAACTGTAAACGACAGGGGTAGCTATGATATTATAGTACCGAAGTTCCAAAAGTTAGTTAGTCAAAGGCCAAAGGACAAGTACTACTATGTTAGGGGTACCTTCACTAGGGATAACCTGGATTTTTCTGAGGATGTAAAGCATTTTGCAGACCTGGGCTTTGAATTAACATCTATAGAACCAGTTGTAGATGATGAGTCTAATCCATTTGCCCTAAGAGAGGAAGACCTTCCAAAGATTTTTGAGGAATATGAATCTTTTGCAGATGAACTGGCAGATAGGCAGCTAAAAGGGGAAAAGATGAAATTCTTCCACTTTATGATTGACCTAAACCAGGGGCCATGTGTTATCAAAAGGATAACAGGCTGTGGGGCAGGTAATGAGTATATATCTATAGTGCCAAATGGGGACATCTATCCATGTCACCAGTTTGTAGGTAAAGAAGACTATATACTAGGTAATATAAATGACGAAAGAATTGAGATACCTGAAGATGTTACGACTATGTTCAGGGAGGCTCATGTATATAACAAGGAAACTTGCCAAACATGTTGGAACAAGTTCTACTGCTCTGGTGGATGTCATGCTAATGCAATAAATTTCAATAATGATATCAAAAAACCATACGATTTAGGCTGTGAAATGCAGAAGAAGAGGACGGAATGTGCCATAATGATTCAGGCAAAATTACTGACTGAAGGTGAATAATATATGAGGATAAGCTATAAATATCTAGGTAGATATAAGGAAATCGCTGGAGTTTTAATTAAATATGGATTTGGATTTATCGTAGACAGGCTTAATAAGGATTCTATATCTGCCAAGGTGGTTGGACATGGACCTAGCATAAAGAGTAAGTCTATGACAACAGCACAAAGGTTAAAGTGTGCCCTGGAAGAGCTAGGGCCTACCTATATAAAAATCGGACAGATCCTAAGCACTAGGAAGGATATTTTTGATGATGAGATAATAGGTGAGCTTAGTAAGCTTAGGGATGATGTCGAGATGTTCGATAACGATATAGCTATGTCTATTTTAGAGGAAGAGCTAAGTTGTCACAGAGACCAGGTATTTTCATACATTAGCCAAGAGCCAATTGCTGCTGCTTCAATTGGTCAGGTTTATGAGGCTAGGCTACTTGATGGTAGAAAGGTAGTTATAAAAATCCAGAGACCTGGTATAGAGTCAACTATCAAGGCTGATATAAGTATATTGAAAAATATTGGTTCCAGCCTTAACAGCATTAAAAAAGACTTTAATCTAGATGTTGAAGAGCTTATCAAGGAAATGGAAATCCAGCTTTTGAGAGAGTTGGACTACAAGTTTGAGTCTGTAAATGGGGTCAAACTAGGAAAGATATTTAAAAATAGTAGTGAAATATTTATACCTGAGATATTCAGTGATTACACAAGTAAAAAAATCTTGGTTATGGAAAAGGTGGAGGGTATTTGCTTGTCTGAACTAGACCAGTATAATCTAGATGATCAAGAGAAAAAGAGGATAGTAGACATAGGAGTAAGGTCCTTTTTTAGGCAGGCCATGACATGTGGATTCTTCCATGCAGACCCCCATCCTGGAAATATGTATATACTAGAGGATGGTCGCTTGGCCTATATCGATTTTGGAATGATAGGTCTAATAGATGATAAGACCCTAGGTTTCCTAAATCAACTAATAATAGCCTCTACAAATAAGAATATTGATAAAATAGTTAGAGTTTTGACCGATATGGATGCCATGTCTGTCGATATAAATACGGAGGCCTTGAGAAGGGACCTTCTCTATTTAATACACTACTATTATGATATACCTTTTGATAGGTTGAGTATAACAGATATATTAGATGAGGTCTTTAGGTTTATGAGAAACCATAAGATCAAACTACCTTCACAGCTTATCATATTAGGTAAAACTGTAATCACCCTTGAAGGAACATCTAGGGGCATGTATAAGGACTTTAGTGTGGAGAGTATTGCTAACTCTTACCTCAAGTACTATAGGGAAGAAAAGGTAGATCTTAAGAGGAATTTATTGAGATTTAAGTCAAATATGGACGAGTACTACTATGAGTGGATTACAGTGCCAGGCCAAATAAAGACTATCCTGTCAATTCTAGAGAAGAATAATATGAAGCTAGAACTTGGAGAACTAAAGTCTCCTAGCTTGGACAATAGTATAAAGAAGTTCACTACTCAGATGTCGATGAGTATAATGCTGGCAGCCTGCATAGTAGGGTCATCCCTTATTTTGGCTTCGTCAAATATACAAAATAGCGTAATGATCAAGTATGTGAGTATTATGGGATTTATGATATCCTTTGTTATCGGTATTACCCTAGTCTTCTTGATTTTTAGGAATAACTACCATGACAAGAAATAGAGGAGGCCTTTGATGAAAAAATGGAATATACTACATAGGCAAGAGCCATCTAGAAATGACCTGATGGAATCTATGTCTATACCGGAGGAAATAGGCCAAATCCTCCTAAATAGGGGCGTAGAAACCCAAGACCAGGTCAAGATGTTTACAGACCCATCTCTTAAATACCTAAGAGATCCCTTCCAGCTAAAGGATATGGATAGGACCGTTGAGAGGGTGAGAAGGGCCATATCTGAAAATGAAAAAATATGGATATTTGGAGACTATGATGTGGATGGTGTATCCTCTACATCTATCATGATCCTTTATTTTAAGTCAATCGGATATCCTGTCGACTATTATATACCAAACAGGCTAGAGGAGGGATATGGCTTAAATACAGAGGCTATTGACCATATAGCTAGCAAGGATGGTAGTCTAATTATTACAGTAGATTGTGGTATTACCTCTGTAAAGGAGGTAGACTATGCCAAGGGTTTAGGTATCGATGTCATAATAACAGACCACCACGAGTGCCAGGAAAAGTTACCTGATGCCTATGCTGTGGTGAATCCAAAGAGGGATGACTCTAGTTATCCCTTTGAGGGTATATGCGGATGTGGTGTTGCCTTCAAGCTGATCCACGCCCTGTCAGGTAATGAAGAATTTTACAGAGATATTAATAGGTACTTAGAGATAGTTTCTCTTGCTACCATATGCGATATAATGCCAATATTAGATGAAAATAGGATTATTGTAAAAAATGGTATGGAGATTTTAGGCCAGGGCAACAATTTAGGTATGCAGGCCCTCTTAGAGGTCTGTGGACTAGATGGGACGAAGATAAAAAGCTCGCATTTAGGCTTTGCAATAGGACCTAGGATCAATGCCTCTGGTAGGCTTGGCTTTTCCAAACTTGGAGTTGAACTCTTTACAAGTGATAGTCTGGAAGAAGCAAAAAGTCTGGCCCTAATGATGGATTCCAAAAATACAGAAAGGCAGGAAGTTGAGGCCAGGATTCACATGGAGGTAGAGGATATTCTATCTAAGGATACTTCCTATAGAGACGATAAGGTCCTGGTGATTTCAGGCAAGGACTGGCACCATGGAATAATAGGTATAGTTGCATCAAAAGTTACAGAAAAATACTACAAGCCCTGTATACTTCTTTGTCAGGATGGGGATATGGCTGTTGGATCTGCAAGGTCCATAAAGGGCTTTGATATTTTCTCAGCCCTGTATGAGTGTAGGGACTATATGACTAAGTTTGGTGGCCACCAGCAGGCTGCTGGAATGAGTATGGAGGTAGCAAAAATTGCTCTTTTAAGAGAAAAAATAAATAAGATAGCTAACTATGAGCTAAACCAGGAGGACCTAGTAGAGGTAATCAAGGTAGAGTATGAAATTGATCAAGCTAGTCTAGACCTAGACCTAGTTGACAATCTCCACATCTTAGAGCCTTTTGGTATTAAGAACCCTACCCCATATTTTATGATGAGAAATTGCCTCTTAAAGAGGTTGATGCCAATTGGTAGAGACAAGAATCACCTTAAGCTTCTTGTGGAAAAGGACAAGGACTTTGATGTGATAGGCTTCAATATGGCCTACTTGGGAACTGGATATCAAGAGGGAGACCTTATTGATCTTGTTTTCCAGGTTGATTCCAACACATTTAACAATAGGACGAGTCTCCAATTGTTATTGAAGGATATGAGGTTGTCAAAGCCTAAGAGCCTATATCCAGGTCCACACTATGGGGAAATTATAGACCTCATGATACCAGACCCAGGAAAGGCTGCTCATAGGGCCACACAAGATGGCAAAGAGGAAACTACAAGTAGAGACAAATATGTTGACTATACACATATAGATAATATATTTAAAATAAAGACTCTATCAGATGCTAAGGAAGTTGAAAAGTCACCAAATATAGGATTTCTGGACCTAGGTGACTCCAACTTAATGCTTGTAAATACCATCAATGGTTATTTTAAGGCATTGTCGGATAAAAATCTGTATTATGACCAGAAAATAGACCTTATATACCCAAGAAATATTGATAAAATTGACTTAAAAGTATATAATAAAATTATTGTATACGACTATTTAGACTCTTATGATCAGTACAATAATTTAGTTAAAAAAATAGGGGACTCTGACCTACTTATTAATTATGATAAATCAGATTTTATATACTTGAAAAACAAGTTTAAAATGCTTGAATTTGACAGGAAGGAATTTGTTGTTGTATATAAAAAATTGATGGGTATTAATATAGGTAAAATAAAATATAGCCAATTGATTGAAGCAACAGGCCTCAATCCAATCAAGCTAGACTTGATTTTAAAGGTCTTGAAAGCTGAAAATCTCTTGAGCTTTGATTTAAATTTGGATA
>NZ_CDRRTB010000039.1:0-13771 GCF_977045075.1 Peptostreptococcus sp.
TCTGAAATTTTGTTTAACTTACGCTGTTCCCAAGTTAGTTTAAAATTTTCCTATATTTATTCGATTTTTACAAAAATATGAGTAAATATATAAATCAATAAAGTATTATTTCAATATTTTTTCCAATATTATGTTCAACAAGTTCATTTAAAAATCATTTTTTAGAATTTATATTGTGTATTTCAATTTACAACTATTATTTTTTACTCACTTTATATTTTTATTTGTTTAATATTACATTATTCTATATTATTTTGCCAAAAATAACCCTATGTATACTAAATAAACATCTTTACAAGGCATGATTTTTTAATATTCTTCAACTTTTCAAGTTTTCGCTGATGAAGGGTGATAAGGTTGTTAAGATTTTCAATAAACATAGCAATTTGCTTTTGCTCTTTAATTGATGGAACAGGAACGACAAGTTTAAAGTAATCTCCCAAATTGTAATTTGTCCTTCCGTCGCCAGTTGAAATTGCCACTGCCCATTTCTTATGTCTTTCAGTGTTCAAAAAAGTACAAAGATATGATGGGTCAATAATTGTCTTATTTGGTCGTGTCACAATAGTAGCAAAACCTATTGATTTATCTTCATTTTCGCTAATTACAGCCGAAGTTCCAACATCTCCAGTATGTACAGTTATTACATCTCCTATCTGATGCATACGGCTTTCATTTGCCATAGCGAAAGATTTTTCTAAGAATATCGGTTTTTCTCCAAATTCGAATTTACCATCTTTTATGTCTGAATTTCTTATTAGAAGAGTTCCCTCATCTGTATAATGTGCAGTCATAGTTGTGACCAAACCGATATAGATTTTTCCAAGTTCAGTAACCTTACGCTGTTCCCAATCTTCCATAAATCCAGAAAATCTTACATCCGGAACAAATTTACCATCACGAGGAAACATTTTTTCAAGCATAGACTTTTTAACATTAACCAATTTATCATACTTTCGCTGATGAAGGGTGATAAGGTTGTTAATATGTGTTAAGTATTCTCCAATTTTCATTTGTTCCTCAATGTGTGGTATCGGTATATTCATTTCGAAAAATATGGCGTCCTTAATGGAAAATCTGTCCGACCTCGCACCGGAGTCTCCATTGAAATTCATAAATGAATGCCAATACCTACTCTTGAAAAAATGTTCAAGATAAGTTGTGTCAACATCATACGTCCTAAAAACCGTATAAAGCGGTGACATTACACCGACTCTGCCTAATTTGTTTCGATTTATCGGCCCCACAGGTGCAGTAGCTGATATTCGAGGGTTATAAACAAAGTCCTCACTTCTCACTATATAATAACCACCTAAACTACTCATATTAGCAATTTCGTGATCGAAATAATCTCGTTGACTGATTATTCCAAACTCTGCTGAGTTGGTAAAGGTTTCAATATATTGTAGTCCAATATTTTTCTCAGTAACTTTATCTGAAATTTTGTTTAACTTACGCTGTTCCCAATCTTCCGTAAATCCCTTAAAGCGAATTGCGGGCTTTTTTCTATCTTTCATACTATTCACCCAACAAAAGTGCCTTGAATTCACTTAAGCCCTTCATATCATATTCATTACCTTCCAATTCATCTATCATTGAAGCCAACTTCATTTCAGTCTCCTTGATTTCTTTTTCTAGTTCAAAATATGTTGTCTTATACTTTGACACTAGTGCTTGAATCTTAGAAACTAGATTGTCTACAATTGTATCCGGTAACTTATTTATGCTTTCTAATAGGTTTCCAATCCATTTTTTATCAAGTAATTCACACACCATTGAATCTGTTAAATTTTCAATAGTCTCTTTTGTAAGCATGTGAAGTTTAGCTGTTTCACTTTTTATTTCTTTTTTCAAGTCTTTTTCTTCCTTTGATAGTCTTTCGTACCTGTCTAACTTATCAATAAAGGATTTTACTTCTTCTGTATGAGCTTCTTTTTTTAGTTCCTTTAGTTTTTTAGTTACTTCCTTAGCAACAAAAGCATCATTATTATCATTTAATACCTGACCATCTTTCTCTTCTTCTGTCATATCTTCAATGATTTCTTCATATATTGATGGTATTTCAGCTAATCTAGCCTCTTTTTCCCTCAGTTCTTTGTATCTATCTGATAGAAGTTCTTTTTGTACTAGTTCAAATGGTATAACACGTCCAATCCATCCGTCTTGGATTTCTTGTTCCTTGCCATCTTTCTTTTTAGTGACTAAATTTGGATCAACTTTTTTTGTCGCAGCAAAACCTTCTGTCTGTATTATTTCTAGGTCAACTGCTATCTTTCCCCATTCATCATCTAATATTTGATATGCCTCATACTTATCTATCAATGGTACTTGATCTAAGCGTTTGAAAATATTTTCACTGATTACATTTTCAGACTTGCTAATTTCAACATGTTCCATTTTTTCTATCCACTCTTCTTTTAGGTATATGTGAAAATCAGAAAAAGCATCTTTAAATGCGTTCTCAAAAGTTTTAATATCAGCGTGATTTTTAATTGTATTTTTTATATCTTCTGTAGCAAGTTCAACATAAGGTATATCACTATTAGTAAATAAGGCTGACTTTAAAGTTGGAAATGCCTTCCAATATTCTTCTAGACCATCTATTTCTGTCATTGGAATACCACCAAACATTGAAGCATATAGATCCCAAGTTTCGGCAGGTTCAGATGAATCTACATATCTTGGTATGTTCAAATTGTAGTCATTACTCCTAATTTCTTCCCTCGATACAAGTCTAGAGAACTTATCAATACTTTCTCTATTCATTACTGCATCAACTATTCTCTTAATATCAGAAGCTTTTAACTTATTGTTTTTACCCTCTTTTATAAACCCTTTAGAAGCGTCAATTATTAGGGTGTCTGTATTTTCTCTTTTCTGTTTTAATACTATGATAATTGTAGGTATGCCTGTTCCAAAAAATATATTAGCTGGTAAACCTATTATCGTATCAATATGGTTATTTTCTATAAGGTTTTTACGTATTTGTCCTTCTTCTCCACCCCTGAATAAAACTCCATGTGGCAATACAATCGTCATGATTCCATCTGGTTTTATATGGAATAAGTCATGTAATAAAAAGGCGTAGTCAGCCTTTCCCTTTGGTGCTAAGCCAAAACGAGAGTATCTTGGATCATGTTCCTTATTTGAAGGATCCCAAGCTTGTGAATACGGAGGATTTGATACTACAGCATCTACATAAAGAGGATTATATGTATTTACTGGATCATTTTCATCAAAAAATGGCCAATCCTCCTCCAAAGTATCTCCATTTCTTGTGACAATATTATCTGGTTTGATACCTCTCATCACTAGGTTCATTCTAGTAAGGTTATAGGTGTTTTCTTTCAATTCTTGGGCATAGTACTTAATATTATTAGAATCAGTCATATACTTAGAAATACTATTACCTATATTTATTAACAAGGATCCTGAACCACTTGTGGGGTCATATATTTTTATTTCTTTTTCTCCTTTTAAGTGTTCTGCAACGATTTCCGACATCAAAACAGAAACCTCATGAGGAGTATAGAATTCACCAGCCTTTTTACCTGCATTTGCAGCAAACTGACTTATCAAATATTCATATATAAAACCAAGTACATCATAGTCTTGCTTTCCATCCATTGGAATATCTTTAATCAACTGTAATAATCCACTTATAGCCTTAGTCTGTGAATTTGAGCTATCTCCTAGCTTACTAAGACCCGTCTGTAGAGTATCAAATACCTTATCAAAAACTTTTTTATGAGTTGGATAAATCAACCTATTAAAGGCGGATAAGGCATCTCTTACGTCTGATACATCAAAATCTCTCCCCTTAGAAATCCAAGTTGAAAACAAATTTTCATAGGAAATAAAATATCCAATATTTCTCTGTACAAATTCTAAAGTCTCAATTTCATCTTCTCTTAGATCTTTAATACCTGCATCATCAAAGTCATTTTTCTTTAAAAATTTGATTTCCTGGTCTGACAAATACTTGTAAAATATAAATCCTAGAATGTAGTCCTTATATTCATTTGCTTCAATCTTAGAACGCATTTTATTTGCTGACTCCCAAATTCTATTTGCAAGTTCCTGTTTGTTCATTGCTTTTCCCCTATTTTATCCTTTTTACATAAATTAACCTAAAAACATATTTCTAAATTATATATACTATCCAAATATAGCATCAGTAAATGAGTCTGCATCAAAACTCTGCAAGTCTTCAGCCCTCTCACCGACACCTATCAGCTTGACTGGCACATCTACCTCAGACTTAACTGCTAGGACAACACCACCCTTGGCAGTACCGTCTAGCTTAGTAAGTACAATACCTGTTATATTAGCTACTTCCTTAAAGGTCTTGGCCTGGCTAACTGCATTCTGGCCTGTTGTAGCATCTACTACCAATAGGACTTCCTTCTTGGCCTCTGGGTATTCCCTGTCTATTATCTTAAATATCTTGCCCAACTCGTTCATTAGGTTGGCCTTGTTGTGGAGCCTACCTGCTGTATCGCATATCAGTAGGTCTACCTTCCTAGCCTGGGAAGCTTTGATGGCATCAAATACTACTGCACCTGGGTCTGCTCCCTCATGGTGCTTGATAATATCTACATCTATCCTCTTGGCCCAAATATCCAACTGCTCAGTTGCTGCTGCCCTGAAGGTATCTGCAGCTGCCAACATAACTTTTTTACCATCTTTCTTGTATCTCTGGGCTAACTTACCAATTGTAGTAGTCTTACCCACACCATTCACACCAACCATTACTATTACTGCTGGTCCTGGATTGATATCAAGTTCGGAATTGCCTTCCTTTAGGATAGAGGCAACTATTTCCTTTAACAAATCCCTTACCTCTAGAGGATCTTTTACTCCTCTTTCCTTAATCATATCCCTTAAACGGTCTATTATTTCCATAGTAGTTGTAACACCTACATCGGCAGTTATAAGGATTTCTTCTAGGTCTTCTAAAAGCTCTTCGTCTATCTTTGTGTAAGACTTTAAAAGGCTGTCTATCCTACCTGTTATATTGTCCTTAGTCTTTGATAGACCTGCTAGTAGCCTGGCAAAGATGCCCATCTTTTCCTGGCCCTCTTCTGGGTCAGAATCCTGACTACCATAACCATCTACTTCTTCTATTATTTCTTTCTCTATTGTTTCTTCTTCTCTAATTTCTTCTTCAGCCTGGACGTCAGCATCTTCAAGATTTTCGATTTCTTCCTCTTCTTCTACTTGGGCTTTTTCTTCCTCTACGTCTTCCTCTAGAGTACCTTCGCTAAGATCTTGATCCTGGGACCATTCTTCCTTAGTCTCTTCCTGAAAAACTTCTTCACCTATCTCTTGATCCTGGGAAACTTGATCACTGACTTCTTCCCGGATTTCTTCTTCACTAAGCCCTTCTTCCAAGTTTACTTCCTGGTCAGGGTTTTCATTTTTGTTTTCATTTTTCTTCCAAAATTTAAACATAAAATCCTCCTATATATCTATCTAGGAATTTTCCACCATTTCCTGGGCCTCTTTTAGCTTGATACCAATTATTGATGAAATTCCCTTTTCCTGCATAGTTACACCGTATATAAAGTCTGCAACTTCCATAGTTCCCCTCCTGTGAGTGACTGCTATAAACTGGGTATCCTGACTTAGTTCCTTCAGGAAGTCACCAAACCTATATACATTCACATCGTCTAGTGGGGCTTCGATTTCGTCAAGTATACAGAAAGGTGTTGGCTTTGATATAAGGATTGCAAAGAGAATTGATATAGCCGTAAGGGCCTTTTCTCCACCAGATAGCAAGGAAAGATTCTTCATCTTTTTGCCTGGAGGCTGGGCTGTTATCTCTATATCACATGATAGGACATCATCCATATCTGTAATTCTTAGGTTGGCACTTCCACCACCAAATAACTTCTTGTATACCTCTACAAAATTCTTATTTATAATATCGAAGTTGGATAAGAATTCACTTTCCATACTTGCCACTAGGTCTGCTATTAGGGCGTTCAAGGAAACTATAGACTCTTCAAGGTCCTGCTTCTGCTCTGAATAGTATTCGTACCTTTCCTTAACCTCTGCATATTCCTCTATGGCGTCTAGGTTTACATTACCTATTGACTTAATTTTCTTTCTTAGAGCCTCCATGTGCTTGAAGTCAATCACTAGACCCTCTTCTCTATATTCTAGGGCTTCCTGGTAGTCTAGGTTATATCTTTCAAATATATTTGCCTGAAGATTGTCCCTACTTGTAATGGACCTGTCTAGCTTAGCTTCAAGCTTGTACTTATCTTCCCTAAGTTCATTAAAGTCCCTCTCTCTTGACCTTAGTTCAGCCTTGGCCTCATCTAATGATAGCCTAATATCGTCCCTATCAGCCTTCTTGTCTAAAATCCTTCTTGAGAAGTCTTCCTTAGTCTGGTTGAGAGTATCTATCTGGCTTGTATAGGTTTCTATCAATAGGTCGTAGTCGTTAATTTCATTGTTATTTTCCTTTATTGACTCAATTAAGCTAGCCAGATTTTCTTGGGACTTCTTCATACCACTTTCTATTCTTTCAACCTCTGCTAGATTGTTTTCGAATACTTGCTTGCTCCTAACTAGGTCTAGGTTCTTGTCATTGAATAGCTTTAGGCAGATATCATGCTTTTCCTTGGCTTCATTTAGGCTGTCGCTTAAGGACTGGATTAGGTCCATATTTCCTTGACCCTCCCTGTCCAAGGCATCTAGCTGGTCCTTACACTGGTCAAAGTCAGCCTGGTTCTTTTCTATCTGTCTATTTATCCTTGTAATTTCTTCCTTGCTATTATCTAAGTCATGCCTTCTATCCCTAAGCTTTGCCTCTGCTAGCTTTATTTCTGTATTAGCTGATATTATTTTTTTGGCTAGGATCTCTTTTTCTTCCCTTATTTTTTCTAGCTGTCCTTCCAGCCTGTCTTTTTCTAAGCCCAGTAGGTCAAATTCAGATTTACACTGGTTTATCTGGCCTTCAATTGACTCAATTTCCTGGCCTAACTCGTCAATAAGTCTCTTTCTAGACAAGATATTGCCACTAGTCTTAAGACTACCACCTGTCATTGACCCGCCTGGATTAAGTATATCTCCATCCAATGTTACCAGCTTAAACCTATGGCCAGTTTCCTTTGCATAGTCTATGGCATCAGTCATATTATCTATAAGGATAACCCTGCCCAATAGGCTTTCTACAACCTTCCTATAAGCCTCATCAAATTCTACTAGGTCACTACATAGGCCTAGGGGTCTTACACCAGTATTAGTTGCTAGGGTTAACTTGTTAGACCTCATAGTGGTCTTAGGTAGGAAGGTTACCCTACCAAGGTTAGACTTCTTAAGGTATTCAATTGACCTCTTAGCTACACTTTCATCTTCAACCACCACATTTTGTATGGCAGCACCTAGGCTTGCTTCTATGGCCTTTTCATACTTGGCCGGCACCCTAATCAATTCACCCAGAGCTCCACAAATACCCTCAAGCGACTTGTTCTTTAGGATTTCTCTTACACCCTTGTTGAAGCCCTCATGGTGATTTTCCATATCTATATATGTATTTCTCCTAGACTTGATACGGCCTAGGTCCATATTTAGGTTCCTATCGTTTCTAGCTAGCTGGCCTATATTCTTTTCTAAGTCTCCTAGCTTAGCCTGAGCCTGGTCAAGGTCCTTGTCCAAGGCTTCCATTTTAGTTAAAAGGTCTCCAGCACCTGAATTTTTACCCTCAAGGTAGTCTTCAAGTTCTTTTATTTCCTCTTCCTGCAAAACTACTTTTTCTTCTAGACCTAGCCTACTTGACCTTAGATTATCAAGATTGGCCTGACTAGTAGCAAAGTTTGCAGATAGTTCCTGCTTCTTTTCTAGTATATCTAGGGAAAGGGCCTTGTTAGACTCCATTTCTTCGTTTATCGCTTCTAGCTCAAGCTCAGCCTTCCTCTTTTCCTGGTAGGCCTTGTCTATTTCCTTCTGGGCCTCCTCAATCTCATAAGAGGTCTGGTATACCTTCTTATTGGCCTTGTCTAATTCAAGCCTATCCACCCTTATAGAGGCTTCAAGTCCTGATATTTCATTTTCCTTTATCGATATCTCTCTTAGCTGACTATTTATCTTTTCTTGGGAAATTTCTATTTCATACTTTTTACCTGCTAGTTCAGAGTTTATATCAACAAGGTTGGAATTTAACTCCTCTAGTAGGGCATCACACTCATTTAGACTAGCATCCAATTCTTCTATCTGACCCTCTATGCTAGACCTTTCAGAATCAGTCAGGTCTAATTCCTTTTCAAGACCTGCTAGCTTTTCAGACATATCCCTTATAAGGTCATCCATCTGGCTAGTCTGGTCAATAAAATCATTTAGCTCTAGCTTTTTCAATTCTTGACTTACCTCAAGGTACTTTTCAGCCTTCTTAGCCTGACGTTCTAATGGCTTCACCTGATTTTCGATTTCATAAAAGATGTCTTCTATCCTTGCTAGGTTGTCACTTGACTTCTTTAGGTTTCTTACAGCCTCATTTTTCTTGTACCTAAACTTGGATATACCACAGGCCTCGTCAAATATCTTTCTCCTGTTGGCAGGATTATTGCTAAGTATCTCTTCTACCTTACCCTGCTCGATTATAGAGTAGCCGTCCTTACCTATACCTGTATCCAGTAGAGTCTCTCTTACATCCTTAAGTCTACATGTCTTATTGTTTATATAAAATTCCGACTCACCACTCCTGTATACCCTTCTCTTTATGACTAGCTCTTCAGAGTCTATGTCAATTTCAGCCTGGGAATTATCTAGGGTAATGGCCACCTCACAATAGTTCATTTGGTTTTTAGAGTCAGTTCCTAGGAAGATAACATCTTCCATCTTCTCTCCCCTCAGACTCTTGACACTTTGTTCTCCCAAGACCCACCTGATAGCATCTGAGATATTACTCTTACCACTACCGTTTGGTCCTACTACCGCAGTTACACCCTTGTCAAAGTATATGTCTGTTTTTGTTGGGAAGGATTTAAATCCCTTTAATTCTAACTTTTTTAAATACACTATTACCTCCGACTAGTATAAACCATACCTTTTACCTAAAAACTTATACATCTCTTCAAAGCTAATTTCTGAGACTATCTTTGAGTCTATCTCTACTATAATCCCATCAAGTAGACCCTTCCTTAGACCAGTCTTGAACCTAGCCTTGTATTTTTCATTTATATATATCCTGTTAGACCTCTTATCACCTACTATGGTTGATATATTCTTATTGTCCGAATAGACCACGAGGTCCTTAAATTCTCCATCAATTATACTATCTAGATAGTCTCTTATCATCCTAGACTTTACCAACTCCCTAAAGGCAGGATGGTAGGGACCATCAACTACATCAATACCCAGCTGGATATCATCGGTTGCCTGAAGGCCTACCCTAATAACACCTATATCATTAGTGTGGTATATGACCATCAGCTTTTTTACTATGTCTACGCACTCATCAAGGCTAAATGGCCTATAGTATCCACCCCTGTAGCTCTGCTCAAGACCAGTCTCCTTTATTATCAGAGTTGGATATATCCTTACAAAGTCTGGCCCTATCTTGACGAATTCTTTGGCTGTCCTGATACACTTTTTCTCAGTATCTCCAGGTAGGCCAATCATCTGCTGGAGACCTAACTTAAGTCCAACCTCCTTAATTAGGGCCCCACTTTCATAGACTATCTTACTATTATGACCTCTAAGGCTTTCTACTAGTACCTCTTCATCCATAGATTGGACCCCTAGTTCTATTATAGTTGTCCCAAATGACTTTACTAGGTCCAGACCATCCCTATCTATGCAGTCGGGTCTGGTAGACATCCTTATATCACTGACTAGTCCCCTATCCTTATATTCCTTGGCCACACTCAAAAGTTCTACCTGCTTATCCCTGTCTATTGCTGTAAAGCTGCCCCCAAAAAAGGCAATTTCCACATCTACATCATGCTTAATCGTTGCTAGGCAGTCTTCTATAATTTTCCTAGCCTTCTCACCAGTCATATCTGTTGATATACCTGTTATTTTTTTCTGGTTGCAAAATATACAATCATGGGGACATCCCTGGTGGGGTACAAATATGGGTATTATCTTTTTGCCCCTCATCTATAGTTCTCCCATCTTAACTAGGGCATCCCTAGCAGCCTCTTTTTCTGCTTCCTTCTTGTTCTTTCCCTTGCCTATACCGATTGTCTCCTGACCGCACTTGACCTGCATCTCAAATTCCTTGTTGTGGTCTGGTCCACTTTCTCCTACTAGTTTGTATGAAATCTTACCATTATTACCCTGTATGATTTCCTGTAGAATCGTCTTGTAGTCTCTGAAGATATTTCCATCAATATTTTTTGCTATTGTATCTCTTAGGTTTGATAGTATAAAGTCCTTTGCCTGGTCAAAACCACCATCCAAGTATATGGCAGCTATCACTGCCTCCGTAGCATCTGCTAGGATTGAGTCCCTATTACTGCCACCTGAAGCCTTTTCTCCCTTACCTAAAAATAGGTGGTCGCCCAGGTTTATTTTCCTAGCTACTGCACTAAGAGATTCTTCACAAACTACATTCGCTCTTAACCTTGTTAGCTTTCCTTCTGGTAGGTCATTTCTAGCCCTAAATAGGTAGTCACTTACCACCAAGCCTAAAACTGAGTCCCCAAGAAATTCCAGTCTTTCATTGTAGTTGAATTCCTTGTGCTCATTGGCAAAAGAAGAATGTGTCAAGGCTGTCTGTATATAGGTCTTGTCCTTGAATTCATAGCCTATTTTTTCTTCAAAGGCCCTGATACTTTCTTTGATCACATCGTTAATTGATGCCATGATCACCCCTCCTTATAAAAAATATAGCTATAGAATACCTGCTCTTTCAAACAGGTATTCTATAGCACTAAATTAATTTACTCTTGATAAATATTCACTTGTTCTTGTGTCTATCTTTACCTTGTCACCAACATTTATAAATAATGGTACCTGAATAACTGCACCAGTTTCTACTGTAGCAGCCTTTGTAACATTACTTGCTGTATCGCCCTTGATTCCTGGTTCTGTATCAACAACTTCTAGGTCAACAAAGTTAGGACCTTCAACCTGGAATGGAGCTCCCTGGTAAAATCTTATAGTAGCAACTTCATTTTCCTTCAAGAACTTGATAGCATCTTCTACCTGTTCGTAGTTCAAAGGAATCTGGTCATAAGTTTCTTCATCCATGAAGTAGTATAGCTCTCCATCATTGTATAGATACTGCATCTGCTTAGTTTCTATATTTGCCTTAGGGAACTTATCACTTGGGTTAAAAGCTTCTTCTCTAATTGCTCCTGTTATTAAATTTTTATACTTAGTTCTAACGAACGCAGCACCCTTACCTGGCTTAACGTGCTGGAAGTCAACTACTAGACATGGCTGACCATCTTTTTCAAATGTTACACCTTTTCTAAAATCACTAGCTGTTACCATTTTATATCCTCCAAAAATTGTAATTAATATGTTTATCTTAATAATTATATCATGGAATGGCTTGATTTGTCTAGTTCACTGAATCAACAATGGCCAAGAAGTAGTCATTAATTTCGTCTAACTTCTTAAGTGCTACCTGGTCTTCCTTGTCATGCGTTCCTATGTAAACCTTAATCTTTGGTTCCGTTCCTGACGGTCTTAGGGCTATCCAAGACCCATCCTCTAGGATGTACTTAAGCACATTCGACTTAGGGAAGCCCTCTACACCAGCTCCAAAGTCTAGAACCTCTGACACCTTCACACCATCTACAGCATCTATCTTTGTAGACCTGAAATGTTCCATTATCCTCTTTATCTTGCCACTTCCCTCTATACCTTCTAGGTAGATAGAAGTAGTCTTTTCCCTGTAGTAACCATACTTGGCATATAGGTCCATTAGGCCTTCATATAGGGTCTTACCCTTACTCCTGTAGTATAGGGCCATTTCAGAGATCATAAGTGTGGCTACTACACCATCCTTGTCCCTACACTGGTCACCTATCAAGTAACCATAGCTTTCTTCATAGCCCATTACAAATGTCTGAGAGTGGTCTTTTTCGTACTGAGTCATCTTGTCTCCTAGGAACTTAAAACCCGTAAGTATACTCACAACATCTACGCCCATTGACTTGGCTATATCCGCTCCGAATTCTGATGTTACCACTGTCTTGATTATGCAGGCATTGTCAGCCAATCTTCCCTTTTCCTTAAGACCTGATATTGTATATTCTGCAAGTAGTCCACCAATCTGGTTACCAGTCAATAATACAACCTCACCAGCAGAATTCTTAACTGCAACACCAACCCTGTCACAATCTGGGTCATTTGCGATAAGGATGTCTGCATCTTCCTTCTTTAGAAGCTCAATACCCCTTGTAAGGGCAACACTCTCCTCTGGGTTAGGTGTCAGAATACCAGCAAAGTTTGGATCTGGCATTTCTTCTTCGGGTACAACTAGGACATTCTTAAAGCCACTATCCTTTAAGACCCTAAGAACTGGCACCCTACCAGTACCACAAAGAGGTGAATATACAACCTTGAATTCTCCTGCATATCTTTCTATGATATCTTTTCTAATCACATTGGCCTCAACTGCATCAATAAAGTCATCATCAATTGATGGGCCTAGTAAGGTCATCCTAGCCTCATCTTCCTTCTTGAAGGCTGGTATTGTAGAAAAGTCCTTAATAGTTTCTATCTCTGCCAAAACCTCGTCAGCCACATGAGGCATTATCTGGGCACCATTATCACCATAAACCTTATATCCATTGTATTTTGGTGGATTATGGCTGGCTGTAATAACTATACCACCTATACAGTTTAGCTTTCTTACTGAATATGAAAGCATAGGTGTCGTTCTAAGATCATCAAAATAGTAGACCCTCATACCTGCTGAGGCTATAGTTCTTGCTGCCTCTATACAGAATTCCCTAGACATATTTCTATTATCATGGGCTATTACTATACCTCTTTCAGCAGCCCCTTCTTCATTTTTCAAGAAATAGTTGGCCAAACCATAAGAAGTCCTTCTGACAGTATAGATATTCATCCTGTTTCTACCAGCCTCTACAACTCCCCTAAGGCCCGCTGTACCAAACTCTAGATCACGATAAAACCTGTCTTCAATTTCCTTTTCATCGTCTTTTATGGCCAATAATTCCTTTTTTGTATCCTCGTCAAAATAAGAAGATGTCGTCCATTCATTATATAATTTCTTGTAGTCCATAAGAATCTCCTTTCACCTATATAAGTTATCTCTATTATAACCTTTTTTTCAAAAAAATACACATGAAAATTTTTCAAAAAAATTATTTTTCCTCTTATATTATACAACCATATTATACAACCAATATATAAAGCAAAAACCCACTCGAAATCGAGTGGGTTTGCTAAAAATTTTAGAAAGTAATTATTAACAATTTATTATAGGATATATCGACTTATTTGTCTCTATGTCCGTCACCTTTTTTCTTCCTTACAGTTGCCTGTGCCGCTGCAAGTCTAGCAATTGGTACTCTGAATGGTGAACAAGATACATAGTCTAGACCCTGGTTGTAGCAGAATTCAACAGATGATGCTTCACCACCGTGCTCTCCACAGATACCTAGCTTAAGATTTGGCTTAGTCTGTCTACCTAGCTTAACTGCCATTTCTACAAGTCTACCTATACCTCTCTGGTCAAGTACCTGGAATGGGTCTTTTTCAAGTACACCCTTTTCAACATATTCACCTAGGAACTTACCAGCATCGTCTCTTGAGTAACCGAATCCCATCTGAGTAA
>NZ_CDRRTB010000040.1:0-13563 GCF_977045075.1 Peptostreptococcus sp.
TTATTGTACCTATAATTTTTGTTTTATTTAATATAGCTATGGTTAGTTTGATGGGGGAAAGCCCAGAAGGAAAAAGTTACATATTGGCAACTTCTTTTAATTGGTATCCACTTTTAATTCTTCCAATTGTTTTGAGCCTACTAGTTGTGAATATAAATGGTAAAGAAAAGAGTGAGCATATTGTTTTACAAAAAAGCAAAAATTTAAGTTCTATAAAAATAGAATTGGCAAAAAATATTATTATTGTGGCTGAATTATTTATTATTCTGCTAATATCAACTATACTAATATTTGCTGTTGCGATATTTTTTTTAGGTGAAAAAATATTACTAAGTAAATTAATTATAGCTACTATTTGCCTTTTTGTTGGAAGTTTACCAATCGTTGCTTTATCTTTTTTGATATATGGGCTTACAAAAAAGAAAGCTGTTCTTATATTGTTGAATTTTGTGTTGACATTCCCATCGGCTGTGATTGCAGTAACAAAAAATTGGATTTTATTTCCATGGTCATATAACTTGCGAATGCTTAGTCCAGTTGTAGGAGTACATCCAAATGGAACTTTTCTTGAGACTGGCTCTAAACTAATGAATATGGATGCAACATATTTAGGATTACTTTTAAGTATTGCAGTCTATGTAGTCGTATTAATATTAAGTCTATTAATTAACAAGAAAAGGAGTGAATGAAGTGTATAATATAATATTATCATACTGGCTTAGAAGTAGAAGGACACCAGTAAGACTAATAACTTTTTTATGCCCAACCCTATTTTCTTTGATTTATGGTATTTATTCGATGAATTCAAGAGGATTAATAGGGAAAGAAATGGGAGTGTTTTTTTGCACATATATAATTTTAGCAAATTTTTCAATGTGTTTTTATATACCAATGATATATGAGGTCGATAAGGTAGCTGGGAATTTTGCAAATGATGTAAGGACTGGGATTAGTAGGAAAAAAATATTCTTTTCTAAATCTATTTATATCTCTATATTACTATTTATAATTGAGTTTATATCTATCTTGGTAATGATATTAATAGGGTTTGGAAAAGTTGAGTTTAATTATATAAGTACAGTTTTATGCTTCTTGATTGGTACAATTATGCTGATACCAATGATTCCTATTTATCAATTTTTAAGTTTGAAATTAGGTTTTTCTGGTAGTATACTAATCGGAGTTTTTTTAACATTATCAGGTATTTTGTTAGGTACTACAGAATTAGGCAGTAATATTTGGTATTTATTACCTTTTGTTTGGCCGATAAAACTTATTTTTGCTTATACAAGTCATGAAGTTACAAGTCATGTTGTTTTGATATTTTTAGCATTATCAGTAATCATTACTGTAGTACTTATAGGCGTATTTAATAATTGGTATAATAGATGGGATGGTATTAATAAAATGGAGGAGTAGAATGAACTTATTAATCATAGATGATGATAAAGATTTATTGCGACTTTTAGAGTTGACTTTTAAAAAAGAATATAATGTTGATCTTTATGATTCAGCTGAAAAAATTGTTCCTGAACAGCTGGTTAAATATAATTTGATTATTCTTGATGTTATGATGGATAAAATGGATGGATTTGAGTTTTTATCACGATATAGAGAATTGATAGATGCACCGATTATCTTGTTGACGGCTAAAAGTTTCGAAAAGGACAAGATAGAGGGTTTTGCTTTAGGTGCAGATGATTATGTTACAAAGCCATTTTCTGTATCTGAAATAAGGGCGAGGGTTGCAGCACATATTAGAAGAGAAAATAGAGATAAGCACATTAGAATAATTGATTATCCAATTTCTTGTGACTTATTGTCTAAAAAAATATATTTCAAGCAAATTGAGATTGATCTTACCAAAAGTGAATATGAAATATGTGAATTACTTTTAAAAAATAGAAACCATGTTTTTACTAAAGAAAAGATTTATACAACAATTTATGGATATGATGCTGAAGGTGATAGTTCAACTTCTATTACAGAAAGAATAAAAAAAATAAGAGAAAAATTTGCTGGATTTCATATAAATCCAGTTAAAACTATATGGGGAGTAGGATACCAATGGGAAGTAAAAAAAGTTTAAACTATTTAATTAGTAAATTTGCAATTTTAGAATTATTTTTTGCACTTTTCATGAGTCTATTTTCCTATTTTCTTCTAAATGTCTTAGTTAGCACTGGGGTAGTATATCCTGCAAATTATGCTGAAATTAATTCTGATACAGTGAAATATGAATTTCTAAAAGAAAATTGGAAAACTGATAAAATACCATTTTTTTATGAATATCAATTAAGAGATAATGGAGAAATTGTACAAAACACGATTGATGAACGCTATAATCAAAAAATAAGTGAGGCATTGCAAAAAGGAAAATCTTCAAATGATAAAATAATGGGTTCAGATGTATTTAAGGCTTTGAAAAATGGCAATAAAGATTTGATTATAAAATATAAAATTAGTGTTATACCTACCAATCCAAATGTGTATAAGATAATTAGAAATTTTGAATTGGTGTATTTTCCAAGCATGTTTTGCCTATGGCTAATTGGGTTTATTTATTTAATAAATAATTTGACAAGGAAATTAAAGGGTGAACTTAGAAAGATATCCAAGAGTAATGATAATATTGAAAAATTACAATTAGAATTTGAAAGAGAGCATTCTGATTATGCCGAAATTTCAGGAGTATTGGATTCGATAGATAGTATGGCAAGGAGCTTAAAGGCATCATTAGAAAAACAATGGAATATGCAGATGACACAAAAAGAGATGATTGAATCGATTACTCATGACGTGAGGACTCCAATTACTCTAATCAAAGGGAATATTGAATTATTAAAAGAAGATCAAGAAAATGTTCTTGAAAGAGCTGAAGATGCTTTAAATGGTGTGGAGAGATTGGAATTATTTTTAAAAAAACTAAATGAATTTTCTGATTTGATGCAAGCTCCAAAGGAAGTTGTATCAAGAGAAGTTTTAGACGAGTGGATAAAAATTGTTACTAGTATTTGTAAGCTTAAAGGCTTTAGCTTATCAATTCTTTCGTATGATACAAGTAATATTAAATTAGATAATAATTCAATTTCCATTGCGATACAAAATTTAGTAAATAATGCAATTGAGAACTCTTCAGTGGGTTCAACTATATTTATCGGTTTCCATGATGATATAGATGATTATACTATTGTTGTCAGGGACCAAGGCGATGGATTTAATAAGGATATTCTTTATGGTCTAAGAGAAAAATATGTATCAACGAAAATGTATGATAATAATATACATGGTTTGGGGCTTTCAATTGTTACGAAAATACTTGAAACTAACAAGGGGCAATTGTTACTAAAAAATTATGACAATCAAGGTAATGGTGCTGAAGTTAAAATGGTATTTAAAAAGTAAGCATATTTGGTCTGAAGGATACTATCTAAGTACAGTTAGATTGAATTTATTCGTGGTTTAGAATATACTATTGTTAATGAGTGTAGCTGTAAAGTTATTTACGGAGAGATTATGATGGTATATTTATCAATAAAGCAAACATCAAAAAAATGGGGTATTATAGTTAGAAGAATACAGGTCCTTTGCACGGATGGACGTATACCTAGTGCCACAAAGTTTGGCTCATATTGAGCTATTCCCGTAGACGCTGAGAAACTATAATGGGATTTACTTTTAAACAAAGACAAATTAGAATTTATGGAAGTGATTAGTGTATGAAGAAAGCAGTATTCATCTTGATGACGATTCTGTTCATAGTAATCGATGTATATACCTTGTGGCTTATGTCACCTGATTTTTTGTTTCCAAAAAGAAGCATATATGTTACAAATCAAGATGACTATATAGTAGAAAGTGTAAAAGAATATTTTCACATTGAATATGATGTTAGTAAGATTGTTTATCAGCAAAGCTTTCCAGATGGCTATTTTTTGGATATATATGACGTAGTCGGAGAGAAACACGAAGAATTTGATGACACATTTAATGTTGCTGAAAGTGATAAAATACAACAATATTTTTTGAATTTAAAGCCAGATACACCCAAATATTTGAGGCTATTCACGGCAGAACTTATAATTGAGTTTTTTGCAATTGCAGTGGTTATTATTGCTAATATAAGAAAGAATCGAAGAAAATACTTGGAAAATTGTTCATAAGTTTTGGGTAATATGGATTAATAAGGTTGACAGTAACTCGTAAATTTCCAGTTTGTCGAGGTAATACCTTTTGACGATAACATTATGCTATCGTTAAAAAGTTTGTGGATATGTTCCCACATACGAACGTAACTACTTGACATACTTGGTGTTCACTCGTTTCATGTTGAAAGTGTAACACTTCTTGAACGAACTAATTAGAAAAGTAGAAAAATATTTATACTCGGGGATATGATTCGTAGAATTAGGATAGAAAACTTAGCTGCTGCACTTGAACATGAACTTATTGCAAAGTTTTCTAAAGAGTTTATGAAATTATATAATAGGATTTATTTTTAAATAAAGACAAATTAAAAGTTGTAGGTGTGTTGAAATGAAAAAAGATATACAGTTATGTATAATGAAAGAAGATGACCGAGAGCAGTTTATTTTGGATAATCAAGAAGCTTTTAACTATGGGGCTTTGGAGGAGTTTGGTTGTAGAGATAACCATTTTGAAGAAGTTGGTCAAATCATTTCACGAGAGACCATCAAACAGTCCATTGACAACGGAAAGGCTTATCGTATTATTCTTGAAGAGAAAAAAGTTGGCGGTGCTGTAATTAAAGTTGATGGAGAAAAAGGAAGTTTAGACCTGCTATTCGTTTCCTCAGATACTCACGGTAAGGGAGTTGGGTATGCTGCGTGGTGTCAAATTGAAAAGTTACATCCAGAAGTTAAAATTTGGGAGACTATGACACCATACTTTGAGCAGCGTAATATACATTTTTATGTAAATAGATGTGGGTTTCATATTGTTGAATTTTTTAATAAATTTCATCCTGACCCAAATGAACCAGAAGCGGATATTAAGGAGTTTGATGAGCAATTTCCAGATGGAATGTTTCGGTTTGAAAAAAGAATAGATTAAATTATGATGAAGAAATATTATCTATTCCACTTAATTGTGAACTTGTCGTAAAGTTTGCTAAGGAGTTTATAGAATTATATAATGGAATTTATTTAAAAATACGAAGACAAAGTAGAGTTTGTGGAGGGTTATTATGGATTTTGAAAAAGAATAGTTATATCATTTTGCCTATATCCGTTCATTAAGCATGCACTGGTATATAGTTATCTTTACAAATATTCTTTGATGATTAAAATTTAGAGAATAAATATAGATGGAAGCAGCATTGATTTTTGTGCTTAAAAAATATATAATTTAAGTACGAAAAGGCGGCAATTGATATGATTCAGATATGTTTGCAAGATATTTAAATCAGAGACTGAATTTATATTTATCTATTTTGTATAATTAAGAATCATACGGAAGCAATAAAAGGAGAAGAGCTATGAAGTTTAAGATGATTCACGAGAATTTAAATGTAACGAATTTGGAACGATCCATTCGATTCTATAATGAAGCACTTTATTTACACGAGGTGAGACGAAAGACCGGAGACGGTTTTATCATTGTGTACTTAAAGAGTGACGTCGGTGATTTTGAGTTGGAACTTACCTGGCTGAGAGACCATCCTCAGGCCTACGATTTAGGAGAGTGTGAATTCCACTTGGCATTTCAGGCGGAAAATTTTGAAGAAGCACATAAAAAGCATAAGGAGATGGAATGCATTTGCTTTGAAAATGAAGCTATGGGAATCTATTTCATTCAAGACCCAGATGGCTACTGGCTTGAAATTTTACCGTAAATTTGCCGATTTGTAGCGAATGGGCCCTTTTTCAGAAAGAAAATAGTTTGCCTCGCTTACAACTATACAACTAGAACGGTGTTAGAAATAAGAGGCATATTTTCGGAAAATAAGGATCTATTGAATACATTGCTGTTCAATATATAGCTATGGGAAATGCCACTAATTTTAAGAACGAAAATATTGAAGATGTTCACATCTGCATTGCGGATTCACATCCTACAACTGATATAGACGAGGAGCACTATGTCATTGAAATATATTCTCTTAGATTGAAGTGGACTGTATAGACAAATTCAAGTTTATCGAGGCAATATACAACCAAATAGCATTTATGAGAGGCAGGATTCTTATTCTGTCTTTTTATGATTTATGAAGTCTATGAAATACTGTATAATTAGCTAAAATTGTATTTATAATACAAGAAAAATTAGTAGGAATTAATAGGAATTTGATAGGTACTTGGTATATAATTGTAGGTAGGAAATGTACTTAACTATTAGGAGGTATAAAAAAATGCTGTTAGATAGTGATAGATATGAAGCGGTTATAAACTATGGTAAGGATGCTATAAATAAACTTAATGAAAATGAGTTAGAAGAAGGTTTTGCTGCGGCTGAAAAAGGGTGGGAGGCATTCCCTGAATCAGGAGCAAAGTGGAATCAGGGGTATAACTACGCAAAAATGTTTTATGGACGAGCTCTTCAATATCACGATATGGCGATTGCAAAACTTTGGTTAGATAGAATGACAGAAAATAATGACACATTACATCTATTTGACATTGAAATTGATCATATGAAGGCAAAATATGAATTTGAAGCTGGAAATCTTGAGATGGCTTTTCAAATCTGGGATAATCTTGTCAAACAAAAAGGTGTTAAGTATAGATACTTCGAATATGACGATCCAAAATATTTGGAATTTTACAAGTCAAAAAAATAATGAAGAAATTAATTCACGAGTTTGATGAAGATGATAATACAAGTGAGAAAGAATTTATTATGACCTGGAGGGAATAGACAAGAGCAAGAAGGTAAATTATTTACTAAAAATTGGAGGTTAACAAATGTATATATTAGAATTATATCAAAATAACTACTCAAAAGATTTAGTAGCATTTGATTCTTTAGATGAGGGAAGAGACTTTGTATCTAAAATACCCGGATACACTATAGAAAAGGAAGATGGTTTAGAAAGTGAATATTTCAATCCTAAGAACATACCAGATTATATGGAAATTATCTATAATGAAAATATTGTTCCCTTGTCCAGGTTTATGTTTGAACCTGAAGAGAATGTTGAAATTATTTGGAAAGAAATTTCTAACCTATCAGTCACAAAAGATAAAATAATAGAAGGATACTCAAAGATAGATGCTTATATAATTGACAACGAAGAAGTGAAGTCCTATATTGAAGAAAGAGAAGCTAAATATAGTTTGATAAAGGAATTCTTAGAAAGTAAGGGATATGAGGTAGGAAGAAGCTTTTTCGGAAGTGAAGATGGTGAAGCAATTATATACAGAAAAAAGGAAAGCGAAGAATGGCACTTCTTGTGTCACCTAGATCCCTCACTATTAGATATAAAAAATTTGAAGATTAATCTTGAAGAAATACTAGTGGAAGGCCTCATATAAAGCCTATACAAGAGAGGATCATATAATAAGGAGATTATAGATGGAAAGAACAAAAGTAATGGGAAAAAATATAGGGGTCATCGCACTTTCTATCATAGTACTAATAATAGGCGGTATTGCAGAAAACATAGCTAAACAATGCCTTTCTGGCCAGTATTTACAACTTATAATACCAGCTCTTGTAAGGATAGCAGTTACCATTGTCCTAGCCTGGTTTGTATCAGGAAAGCTACTAAAAATCAACCCAAATGAACTTGGGATTAAGTTTAGGAAGATAGATATAAAATTGATCCTGATTTCTATTGCCTTGCCAATCCTAGTTCTTGTTTTCTATGCCTATATACTTCCAGGTAAAGCATATATAGCAAGGCCGGGAAGATTTTGGATATCCCTGATAACTGCTATTTTTAGTGTTGGTATTACAGCAGGAATATGTGAGGAGCTAGTATTCAGGGGGATGATTTTTAGGTATATGGAGAAAACCCTTGGTTTAAAGCTTGCAGTGATTATACCAGCAATCTTATTTGCATTTCTCCATATCATGAATATGCAGACCTTTGACCTTCTAGACCTAGTACTATTAGTCTTGGCCGGCTCGTCTGCTGCAGTCATGTTCACCTTATATGCAGTTAAATCTGCTTCTATCTATCCAGGAGCATTAGCACACACACTATGGAATACCCTTATAATTGGAGGAGTATTTGGAGTAGGGGATATAGTAAATGGGATGAGCAACGAATCATATATTATCATTCCAATTAAGTCTACAAGTAAGCTACTTACAGGAGGCAATTTCGGTGTAGAAGCAGGCCTACCAGCAATTGTGGGATATATAGCAGTTACCTTGCTTATAGGAATTTTTATAAAGAAGGAACAAATGAAGCTTAGTAAGTACTAATAGTTAATGTGAATTCTAACTAACAAGTTAGGGGGGATTGGATTTGCATAAAAATACAATTAAAGAAGTAAGACTCATATCCAATAATTGCTCTACATTTTATAAGCCAGCTTATGACGAAGAAGTGCAACAAGAACTTACCATTAATGATAAGGGAGAGGTATGCTTAATTGGATATGACCATGTTATTTACAAGCAAGAGCTAGAAAAAATGAGAACTGAGGAATTTAAAATATCTGGAAAAGAGGCTGAAAAGTTGCTCGCTGGATTTACAGTTTTTTTCGATTATAAAGACATAGTTAATAAGGCTACAGATGTTGGAATTTGGGACCTAGAGATAAGAGGTAAGGACGGTAATATGAGTATATACACCGGGCCACTTTGTACGAGGATTGATTACGAGGGACAAGACCTATCTGACTTTGTTCGTGATGTGCTAGGTATTGAGGACTTGTTTGTATTTGATGGAAGGAGCAAGCCAGACCTAATAAATAGAATCACCTTAGACTATCTTAGAACTACAATAATAGAACCTAGCTATGAATGGGAATATGAAGAAGTGGACGAGGAAGTGAGGGAAGGCTTAACCTGGAAATATAGTGAACGATTAATTATAGATAGAAGGTCGGATACCCTTGAGCATATTCAGCATATTACAAGTGGACATAAGGTTACTCGTAAAATTGAGTTTGATGACATGGTAAAAACTTTATTAGATGACTTTGACCCAGTAACCTTATTTTCTTGTATTGAAGGGAACCCAGAAGATATTATAGACACTTTGGGTGTTGAAAAGGATTATATTATCACAATTGACTGTAAGAATGGGACAAGCCGTACTATAAGTGGTAGTTTTGATAAAAAAGGTCTACCAGATGACTTCGGATACTTTATTGAAAAGGTAATAGATTTAATGTATTATTATGGATTTGGAGAAATTTTCTCTAAATCAAATTACAATAGGGTTATAAGACGTAAATCAGACTATATTTATTGTAGTGTAAGCTTTAGTGGGGGATACAAGACCTACTATTATATTACGGATGATGATAGTATAGAGGTTGGAGACTTAGTTATTGTTCCAGCAGGTAGGGATAACCATGAGGCAGTTGTAGAAGTAGAGGAAATTGAGTATTTTAGTGAAGAAGATGTTCCCTTGCCTATAGAAAATACAAAGAGGATTATTAGAAAGTATAATCAAAAAATAGATAAGGATAGATATAAATATGCATGATTATGAAGAAATAAAACCAAACTACTTAGCCATTAAATTAGGTCTACCTCTTATGGTAATATTTGCCTGTGCCTTCTTTTTATTCAGCTTGGCACGAAATGACGGTAATTATACAAGCATAGATACTAAGGGGGAAAGAATTAAATACAGTATTTACTATAAGTACGATGGCAAGATATATGCCATGATTCCAAGTGGAGGATACTACCAAGTAGAGGGTGCAGATGCAAAAACCTTTAAGCTAGTTGATTCTGACCCTATTTATAATAATAGCGTAGGTGTTGATAAAGACCATGTATACTTCGGAAATCAGAAAATAGGTGACCTAAATGCAAAGACTATTATGTATATAGGTAATGGCTACTATAGTGACGGTAAAAATACATATTTTTGCTCGAATAATTCTGTAAGAAATCCCAACTTACCAGTAATTGTAGAAGCATTTCAGTCAATAGTCTACACTCTTACAAATAACAAAAAGCCACAATCCTACATATATCCATATCAAAAGCTTGAAGGAGTGAAGGATCTTGTGAAATTTGATAAGCTCAGTTTTTTTGCAAGGTCGGGTAATAGGCTTTACTATATGGGGAAGGCTTTGAAAAATGCAGATCCTCATACTATAAGGACGGTCTCAGAAAAGGGAGAGTTTTTCTGTGATGCAAAAAATGTATATTACAAGGATGAAATTTTACCTATAAAAAACTCTGGTCAATTGGAGTATTTGGAAATTCCACAGGAAGATTATTTCCTATACGACAAAAAGACTGGTCATGTCTTTAATGGAACATATATGTTTGACAAAGACCATGCCCCATATAAGTACATTGGGAATAACAGCAAGCATGCCCATAGTATGTTTTTTACATCAAAGGATGGACTATATTTCTACAACTCAAAAAAACATAAAATAGAAAGGTCTGGGGACAATCCATTTAGTGGAGATGTAAGGGCCTTAACTGATAATGTTTTTGCAGACAATGACAGGCTCTATTACATAAATTCCTTTGAAGAAGTTAGGTATGGCAAACACCGAATACCAAGGGCCTATATTAAACATACAATCCTAGTAGCTTTTGATAAAAAGGATGGATGGAAAAAAGTTGGGGATATAGACCATGGAATAGTAGGATCACTTTGGGAGAAAAATGGCCAATATTACTATTTTGACAACCTAGGCAATAACCAGCTTATAAAGGATACGGTATATAGGGTAAGGGATAAAAAAGTGCTTGATCTTATGCTTTCAAATATTAAGGGTGAATATGACGATAATATCACAGTAGATTGGGTCAGAAGTGCTATAGAAGATAAAAAGATGGAGCCTATTTCAGGTGAAACCATATTCGATGCAGGTGTAACTGTTTATGGTACTAAGAGTAAGATTTTAAATATAATTTATTGTACTTTAGGTTTTGGTCTATTAATCTTAAGCAGAAAGTATTACTGGAAGTCTAGAAAATATTTTTTTAATTAAGACCCATAAGGAGGCCTTTTAACAAACCATTTCATCATTAAAATTGTATTTTAAAGGTAGGTCTAAAAGAATTGCCTAAAATAAAAACAGTTTATTATGCTTATTTTGTGGTATTTATTAAATATGCTGACTATTCTGTAAAATAAATTTAGATTATGAGGACATATACATATTAAGAAGCAGGTGATGAAATAGATGGAAAGAAGAGTTAAAAAGAAGGTAAAAAGATATAGGACTATTGACGAGGCAGGAGTAAGCCTAGTAAGAGACTTTGGTGACCGGACAGCTGTTAAATTGACTGAGGGAGACAGGCTTACTATCAAGTAGTAGATTATTAGATAGGTAAGGTATACATTCAAAGATTAAAAAAGAGTAAAATAATGATAGAGGAGGTAACTTATGAGCATTACAAAATCATTAGAAAAGAGAAGGACATATTATAATATAGACAAGAATATACCAGTTCTAGAAAAGGAAATCGAAGAGAAAATCAAGGAGGTTACTGAGCTGGTTCCAGATGCATTCAATATGAAGAGCGCAAGGGTAGTAATTGCCTTTGGAGAAAAGCATGACCTCTTATGGGATGAAATATATGAGGTATATGAAGGAAAGGTATCTAGAGAAAAGATAGATTCATTTAAGGCAGGTGCTGGAACAGTCCTATTCCTGTACGATGAAGAAACTGTAAAGGGATTACAGGAAAAATTTAGTACATATGCAGACAACTTTCCAGTTTGGGCAAATCAGGCAAATGGAATGCTACAGCTTGCAGTATGGACTGTTTTAAGGGAACTAAAGGTTGGGGCTTCACTTCAGCACTACAATCCAGTGATAGATGATAGGGTGAGGGAGATATTTGATATACCAAGCCAGTATAAGCTGGTAGCCCAGATGCCTTTTGGTGGCATAGTAAGTGAGCCAGAGAAAAAGGAAAAGGAAGATATAGACCAGAGAGTAAAGATTGTAAGATAGGTATAAGATAGTTTAAGTAAATATTATGGAAAATAATAGGTATTAAAACTAAAAACTGAGGGGTCAGCTTATAATAGTAAATTCTTAATGATCTACTAATTTTAGCTGGCCTTTTTAAAAACAATATGTATTTAAATATATAAACAGATAAAATATATGATATAATAAATAATAACTAAGGAGGAATATGATTATGAATAAAAGAGTTGATAATATAATTATTGGATTTGGTAAGGCAGGAAAAACATTGGCCAATTACCTAGGAAGCAAGGGTGAAAAGACTGTATTAATTGAAAAATCACCTAAGATGTATGGTGGTACTTGTATTAACGTTGGGTGTATACCGTCTAAATTCTTAGCTACTAAGGCTGATAGAAGACCTTTTAGTGATATAAGTAATCGAGACTATTATAAAGAGTCTGTGGTAGGCAAAAAGGCCCTGATAAGTAAGTTAAATAAGGTTAACTACGACAAGGTTGCAAGTAACGAAAATGTTGTAGTAATAGATGGACTTGGTTCTTTTATAGACGACCATACTATCAATATAAAGACTGATGGTGGAGACTACCAGGTATATGGTGAAAGGATATTTATCAATACAGGAGCAAGGCCATTTGTACCGGGTATAGAAGGTCTAGAAATAAGTAATAGGATCCATTCTAGTGAAACACTGATGGATTTAGAAGAATTTCCAGAGTCACTAGCAATATTAGGAAGTGGATTTATAGGCCTTGAATTTGCAGCGTCATATGCTAAATTTGGTACAAAGGTTACGATAATAGATATGGGAGACAAGATCTTGCCAAGAGAAGATGAGGATGTGGCTCAGGAAGTATTTGAATCCTACAAGTCACTAGGAGTAGACTTTATTTTCAATGCTGGTATTGACAAAGTTGAGCAGGATGAAAAAACTGTTAGAATTGAGTATTCTGTAAATGGTAAAAAAGATGAGATCGCTACAGAGGCCCTTTTAGTTGCTACAGGAAGAAGGGCAAACACTGAAGATCTTAACTTAGGAGCAGCAGGTATAAAGGTTTCTGAAAGAGGCTTTATAGAAGTAAATAAGCACCTGCAGACTAACAAGGACCATATATTTGCTATGGGAGATGTCAATGGTGGACCTCAGTTTACATACGTATCTTTGGATGACTACCGTATTGTTAAAAGCTATCTAGACGGCAAGTGTGAATATACTAGGGATGACAGACAGCCAATAGCTTTCTCAGCATTTTTACATCCAACATTTTCCAAAGTTGGTCTTAGTGAAAGGGAAGCAAGAGAGGCAGGATACAAGGTTAAGGTGGCAAAGCTGCCTGTAACTGCAATTCCAAAGGCAAAGATTCTAGGAAACCAGACTGGTATATACAAGGCAGTTGTAGACGCTGATACAGACCAGATTTTAGGAGTTGTTCTCTTTGGAGAAGAGTCCCATGAGGTTATTAATATTGTTGTATTAGCTATGATTATGAAACAGCCGTATACTTTGTTG
>NZ_CDRRTB010000041.1:0-13418 GCF_977045075.1 Peptostreptococcus sp.
ATCTACAGATACTGGTAAGTTCTTCAAGAAGGTTCAGGGACCATTGATAACAACAGCAAATGGTATAACAGCTGCAGGTCTAGCAAATGGTGTATATGTTATAGTTGAAAATAAGGCTGCTTCTACTTATACTGGAGCAAACAATGAAATACTATCAGAAGCTAAGGCAGTTCCAGCTAGATTAGTGCTTCCTGCAACTAACAGTGCTGGTAAGACATTTGGAACTGGAGCAGATGCCCTTCACATTTATCCAAAGAATACTGAAGAAAAGCCAAAGATAGACAAGACTGTTGGAGATCTTGAAAATAAGTACATGTCAACTGAAATAGGCAAAACTGTAACTTGGTACCTACAGGCTACAGCTCCATCTGATATAAAGGACTACAAGAAGTTCATTTTATCAGATACATTCTCTAACTCACTAACTTATAAGGGTAATGTTCAGGTTAAATTTGGTACAGGTACTAATTTCGCTACATATACAGCCCTAACTAAGGATACTGACTATACACTTACTGAAGCTGGTCAGACTGTTACAATAGAGCTTAAAGATGCTGGTATTGCTAAGTTGTCACCGGGTCAGAAGGTTATAGCTTCAGTTGATACAGTTATAAACAAAGATGCTGTAATGGGTCTAGAAATACCAAATAACTTCACTTTAGAATATGGACATAATCCTAACTCTACAGGTAAGAAAGAAAAGCTTCCAAAGGATGAAGAACCTAAGGTAGTTACAGGTGGTAAGAAGTTTAAGAAGGTTATTGAGGGTACGGAGACAGCTCTTGAAGACGCAGTATTCAAACTACGTGATGATCAGACTGATGCAATGTGGACAGCTGAATTAATCGAAGCAAATAAGGCTGCTATAGATGCAGGTCAGTTTGCTACAGAAAATGGTGGAGCATACACTGCTACTTCAGCAACTAATCAGCCAACAGCTGGACAGCCAATATACCTAAGATCAAAGTCTGATGGTACTTTTGAAATCAAGGGTCTAGAATTCTCAAGCTGGAAGAAGCAGAAGTGGAATGGTACAGCTATGGTAGATGGTGACCAGGTAACTCACAAGTGGAACCTTGTCGAAGTTAAGGCTCCTACTGACTATGCTATAAATACAACACCAGTAGATTTCACAGTAGATAAGACTTCTTATTTTGTTGACCCAACAATAGCTAGCCCAGTTGCTGCTGATCCACTAAAGGTTAACAATAAGAAGGTAACTATCCCACAAACTGGTGGTATAGGTACTGTAATATTCGCAGTAGTAGGTCTAGGACTTATGGGATTTGCTGCATATGCTATGAAGAGAAACTCTAAGGAAGACTAATTAATATAAAAAGCCGGAGGAAATTTTATGAAAAAGTACTTTAAAAACTTAATAAAGACAGCTTTCATATTTGTTCTAGGCTTTGTATTAACTCTATCAGTAGTTTCAGCTGATACGACAACTTCTGTCCAAGGACCTGCAAATGGCAACCAAGTAAATTTCACTATCCACCTTGGTAGTAATTCATTTTCAGGAACAGCTAGCAATAAGAGCTTTGAAAACAGGACCCTTTTGCTATGGAAGCTGGATACTCACCTAGTAGGTAGTCAAGAATCTATAGATAAACAAAAGTTAGAACTTGTAAAGAAGCTAGCAAATGTTAAAAATGAGGATTTGACTAAAAAATATGGTGAGCCTATAAAGACAGATAAGTCTGATAAGGATGGTCTGATTAAGCTCCTACTAAATAAGGACACTTCTTATTATGTTAGAGAAGACCTTTCAAGTGGAATAAAATCACCTTTAATCTCAAGCTTTGTCATAGTGGTAGAAAAGGTTTCGACAGGGAATGTTGACATATACAATAAGTATGTACGACCACCTAATCCATACACTCCACCTGGAAAAGAAATTCCACCAAAAAAGTTTGTGAAGGTAGATTATGATGACACTAGCAAGGTTCTTGAAGGTGCTATATTTAGGGTAGCTGTAAAACAGGGGGATACCTATAGGACTGTAATTAAAAAACATTTAACCTATGCAGTTATTTCGAATGAAAAGGGAGAATTCACTGTTGAAGGCCTTCCAAAGGGAACCTATTACCTAATAGAGACAAAGGCTCCAAGAGGATACCGTCAGCTAGCTAGTCCGATAGAATTTACTATTGACGACAACTCAGAGAATAACTTCACTGTTACACAGGTGAAAAACAAACTTGATGCAAATTATATCCCAATTAAACCACAAGATGGTGGAAACATAGTCTATAAATACTCAACTAATAAGATTGTGGTTCCGAAGACTGGTGACATAATGCTCCTACTATTAACTATAGGAGGAGGCTTACTAGCTATACTAGGACATCTAATCTTAAGGGATGAAAAAAATAGTTTTTACCCAAGTTTTTTTAGGAGGGTCTAGTGTCAGATTTGTTAGAAACAGGAAGCAAAGTTGAAAATTCAAGTGAAACTACTAAAAATACAAACAAAAAAGCAAGGAAGAGGAAGAAAAAACAATGGCCCTTTTTACTAGTATTTATACTGGGGCTATTGGTAATGTCCTATCCCTTGATATCACGCTTTTATTATAGGATAGAGTCTACACAGCAGGTTGAATACTTTGATATAGAAAAGAAAAAGCTAACAGAAGCTGAAGTAAGAAAAAGGATAGAGTTGGCAAATGCCTTTAATAAATCCTTAAACAATGTAATTTCAACTGATCCATATGTTAAAAAACGAATGGAAGCAGGAAGACAAGAATATGCCCGTATGCTTGAAATAAATGAGCTAATAGGACATGTTGAAATACCTAAGATTGACACTGATATACCTATCTATGCAGGTACGGTAGAGGACGTCCTTCAAAAGGGCGCCGGTCATTTGGAAGGTACATCTCTTCCCGTTGGTGGCTCTAGTACCCATACAGTTATAACTGCTCATTCAGGGCTTCCGACTGCCAAGCTATTTACAGACCTTTCAAAATTAAAGGTTGGAGACAAGTTCTTTATACACAACCTGTCTCGAGTACTAGCCTATGAGGTCGACCAAATAAGAACTGTAGAGCCTTCAAACTTTAGTGATTTGCTTATAGTTCCCCACAAGGACTATGCAACCCTACTTACATGTACGCCTATAATGATCAATACACATAGGCTCCTGGTGAGAGGGCATAGGGTTCCATACAACCCACATGAGTTTGAATCCTTGAACAAGAAAAATAAGAAGATTTTCTGGTTGAATACTATAGGCTTTGTATTATTACTACTACTAATAATGCGATGGATATACAGGAAAATTAGAAGGAAGTCAAAAAAGGGCAAAGATATAGCTGAAAATTAAAAGTGAGCTTCAAACATAGGATAAGTAAAAGGTAAGTTTAAAAGCGATAGATAATTTTCAATAAGCAATATATAAACCACATATAGGGGCTGGGAGCCCGGTCCCATATGGGTTTATATCTGGGTGATAAGGGCTTATCACTCGGATATAAGCCTATATAAACAGTACAGAGTTTATTTAATTAGAGATAATAAAGTGATAATTACAGATATATTACAGATATATTAATATAAAAAGTAGGGTGAGAATATGGGAAGAGCACTTAGGCAAAAAGATAAGAAGAGTCAAGGAAAAAATAGAATATTAAAGAAAACTATAAAAATAGGTAAACATGAGGTTGACCAAAAAATAGTTTTAGGGGTTGTATTTATCCTAGGCTTCTTGATAGCTGTATACCCCATTATTTCTCAGATGTACTACAGTGTCGAGTCTACCCAAGAGATTAAGGACTTCGATGAGAATAGGGAAAGGATGGCCAGGTCAGAGCTAAATAGGAAAATTGAGCTAGCCAAGGGCTATAATGCTTCTCTAAAACCAACTAATCTCAAGGATCCATACAAGAACAAGCAAAAAGAGGGTATAGCAGAATATGCTAGGATGCTAGAAGTCCATGAAAAAATAGGCTACGTAAGTATACCAAAGATAAGGCAAAAGTTACCTATATACGCAGGGACAGCAGAAACTGTACTAGAAAAGGGAGCAGGCCACATGGAGGGAACATCACTTCCTGTTGGAGGTGCTAGCACCCACACAGTAATAACAGCACATAGGGGCCTACCAAGTGCCACTATGTTTAGACACCTAGATGAATTAAAGAGAGGGGATATATTCTACATACATAATATAAGGGATGTATTAGCCTACAAGGTTGACAGGATTCTTACCGTAGAACCTTCAAACTTTAAATATGTCCTAGTTGATGCAGGATATGACAAGGCGACCCTCCTTACATGTACGCCATATATGATAAACTCACACAGGCTACTGGTTACAGGACACAGGGTACCTTATGTACCACCAAAGAAGACAATAGATGAAGTTCCACCATTTGTATGGCTAAAGAACATATATGTCTTCATAGGAGTAATGATACTTTTGGCACTACTTATATTCGTTTTATTTAATAAGTGGTTGAAAAAGGATAAAGAAGACAAAAATATAAAAATGAAAAAAGAACTTGAATAATTATGACACTTATGACACCAACAAGGTGGATTTAGTATAGATAAAAAATAAGTTAAAAAATTTTAAAGTAAAGTTAAAATGCAAGATAAGAAATTTAGCAATTATGGAAACAATAAATTTAACGGGATGAGAGGTATAAAATGTTGAGAGATTTTCTGAAAAAAACAATAACGATCTTGCTGGTCGTTATGATGATTACACAATATTTGCCGCACTCAGCAAGTGGTGAAGGTCTATCGGGAAGTGATATTTCCCAAGGAGGCATAAGCTCTATATGGCATGATCTATTTGGCTTTGGAGATGCGGAATCTAAATCTGCGGGATCTAAATCTACGGAGTCAAATGATGTAGAGATAGATACTAATGAAAAAGCTAATTCTAATAATGATTCTGTAGAAACAGAAGATAAAAATGAACCTGCAGATCAAATAGAAATAGGAGAGCCAACGGACACTGTAGTTAGTGTTAGTGAAAAGGATGAATCCCTAACACCACTTTACCAGAACCTGATTATTGACGTATCGGATAATCTAGGTGGCAAGGTGAACGCAGTAGAATTCAAGCTAACTCAGACTAGTCCTAAGTCTAACGAAGCAAATGTTAGGACTGGTAAGACTATAAGAGGTAAGCTGGTATTCAATGGATTAGAGAAGGGCGAATACCTTCTTGAAACTAGTAAGAACTTGACTGGCTTTGACCAGACAAGGCTAAAGTATAAGGTAACTGTATCAGATGATGCCAGTATTAGGGTTACTGACCTATTAAACAATAGGGAAGCCAGTACTACTACAGGCAAGGAGTCTATAGTTAACAATAACCTAATCCTGTCTTTAGAGGCAAAGAAGACTTCTGGAAATATAATAAGTATACCTATTAGTATCCAAGCCCTAAAGAGGGATAAGTTGACAAGGCTAAGTCTATATGCTGACCTTAATGAGGCATTTGCTGACCAGACCTATAATATATCAGCTGGTGAAGGAACATACAACTCAGGTAAGTACAAATTTACGGATATAAGTTTTGATTCAAGTAACAAGTGGACAGCCAATATTAAGCTCAAGATAAAGGATGGAAAGCTTGATAAGGCAGATGTAAAGAAAATTTTTGAAAATATATACCTAGACAATGACGGAAAGAAAGTCAACATAACAAGCCCATTATTATACATGTCAGAAGTAGTAGAAAATACTAAGTTGAACGTAGACCTAATCAGAAAAGAGGAGCCAGAGGTTAAACCATATAAAAAGACTGAGCTACCAATTTCACCTAGGTCACTTACTGCAAGTGCAATGTCTAAATCGGTTGACCTTGATGCTATTGATGAACTTCCACCAGTAATGTTGGATTCTATTATAGAAGCAACTGTAAATAATGCCTTGGCAGCGTCTAATGGAAGTGAATTATCTGATTCGGATATTAGACTATTAGCAAGAAGTGCATCTTTGCCTGGTGAAAATGGTAAGGGAAAACTTGTAATTAACAAGGTCGACAAGGCTAGTAATGCTCCATTGGAAGATGCAGTTTTTGAATTGCTTTCTAGTGATAAACAAACAGTAGTTCAAACTAAAACCTCTGGAACAGATGGTAAGGTGAAGTTTGATAATATTAACCAAGGCACATACTATATCAGAGAAGCTACTGCGCCTCTTGGATATGCCAAAGATGATACTGTATGGAAGGTTGATGTTGATAGTCAAGGTAATACACAAGTATCTGATAAGAAAACAAGATACCAAAGTGATGAGGTCAGTAAATATGTGGATGATCCTAGAACAGGTCGTCAGGTATATACAAAGTCTAAGGTAGTCAATGTAGATTATGCAAATGGAACATTTACCGTTGTATCATATGTTAATATAGATGGTAAAGCATACAGAAATAATTCATTGTTTTATGTATATCCGAAATGGGATAATGCGTCATCATCTTATGATGTAAATAATACAAATTTAATATTAGAATACGCTGTGGTAGATGCAAGCACTTTACCTAGTGAGGTACAAAATTATGATCAGTTACCAAGTTCTACATATAATGGTCTTGGCAATCCAGTAAAAGCAGGTCAATGGTTTAGGATACCGTTAAATGACGCCTTCAAAACTTCAGGGAAAGCTGCCATTATAAAGACAACTATGAATTTTGATAAAAATTCAAGTCATAATCTATCAACCGCGGTATGGTTTAGGGGATTTACGCCATCAAGGCATGACACAAACGGAATGGTTATGGTTGTAGAAAAAAATGATTATGTTCCTATGCAGAGTAGTGACCCGAGTGTATTTACTTTCAAGGCTCAAAATACTAAAGAGTTTGATGTGGTTGGAAGAATACAAATTGACAAGACTGATAAGACAGGAAATAAACTTGCTGGGGCAGTGTTTAAGTTGACAAATAAAAATGATGTTAGTAAGGTTTTTGATGTTACTACGGCCGCAGGACAGTCTGCATATATAGATGATATACCACCAGGTACATACACTTTAAGAGAGTCAACTCCTCCAAGTGGATATGTTTCATCAACTGAAGTCTGGGATGTAACTGTTGACAATAGGGGTAATTCAAGCATAACTAAAAGAGGAACTGATCCGAACTCAACTGTTTCTTCAGTAGTTTATAATGGAAATAATGCTAATATGAGAAACCTAAACCCTTCTGTAGGAAGCTTAAACGTTCAAAATGATAGGGCTAAAATAAAGGCAAAGAAAGTCGATTTTAACTCTAGAACAACACCAATAGATGGTGCGGAATTCGAATTATATAAGGAGTCGGGATCGAGTAAGGTTACTACAGGAAAGAAGGCAACTACTGATGCCGATGGTCTGTTAGAGTTTGAAATTTTAGAAACCAATAAGGTATACTGGTTGAAGGAAACAAGTGTTCCTGAAGGTTATAAGATAGAAACAGAAGCAAATGGAACAGAAAAGTATTATGGTCCTTTTGCTGTAGACAGTAGTGGTGCAGTTAAGACTAGCCTTAGTCCAGGTGCCCAGGCAGTTCAGCAACCATTTGAAATAACAAACAAGAAGATAAATGAAAAGAACGCGTTAACTATCAAGAAGGTTGATTCTAAGACAACAAATATAGCACTGGATGGTGCAGTATTTGAATTGTATAAAGAGACTGGTGGAAACAAGGTATCTACAACTAAGAAGGCTACATCAAATGCAAGTGGTGTAGCAGAGTTTGAAGGCTTGGAAGCTGGTAACGTATATTGGGTAAGAGAAGTAACTTCACCTGATGGCTATACAAAGGAAAAGGCAAGTGATGGTTCAGATAAGTAC
Source organism: Peptostreptococcus sp. (assembly GCF_977045075.1). Classification (NCBI taxonomy): domain Bacteria; kingdom Bacillati; phylum Bacillota; class Clostridia; order Peptostreptococcales; family Peptostreptococcaceae; genus Peptostreptococcus; species Peptostreptococcus sp. The sequence goes on from NZ_CDRRTB010000041.1 coordinate 7,791, forward strand.
TATGGCCCATTTGTAATAAATGCAAGGGGTATAATCAGGAATGGACAGGAAGCAACAGCACAAAAGGTTGACCAACCTTATATAGTAACGAACAAAAAGGTTAATGAAAAGAATAAGCTTCTTCTTAAGAAGGTGGCTGATGATACTCCAAAGACTCCACTAGAGGATGCAGTATTCGAACTATATAAAGATAACGGTGGAAATAAGGTATCTACTGGTATAAAGACAAGCTCTTCATCAGATGGAACATTTGAATTTGAAGCTCTTGAAACGGGTAAACTGTACTGGTTGAAGGAAGTAACAGCCCCAATCGGTTATGAAAAAGAAAAGGATGAGAGTGGTGACAAGTATTACGGCCCATTTGCAATAGACAACAAGGGTATTGCAAGAATAGGTCTAGGTACAGATGCTCAAAAGGCTGACCAACCTTACCTAATTACTAATAAGAAGTCTGACTCTAGAAAGGGTAAGTTTATTATAGAAAAGCAAGATGGTGAGGGCAATCCGTTAGACGGAGCTGAGTTCAAGATATATTCAGCTGATGACAACTGGACAAACCTTCAGGAGCTAAGTGCTACAAACTACAAGCTTGAACTAAACCCAGCTAAGAACACATTTACCTTCTCTGACCTAAAGAAGGGCAAATATGTCGTTAAAGAGTCAAAGGCACCAAATGGCTATATAATATCAACTGAAGTATTGAAGGTTGAGGTAATGGAAGATAGTCAGACTAAGATAGTAAATGCTGAAAACTTCAATAGAAGGGTTAGAAGGTCAGTAGATGGATTCGAAAGTAATTCTGTATCAATGGGAGATTCTTCTAGAGGGTCTAGTGGATTCTTCTCACTTGCAGCTAGAGGTATATCAAGATTTATGTCAGCTGGTACAAGTGAAGTAAGCCCCGCTACAAGGAATACTTTAGGTACTGCAAGAGCACCAGGTGCGACTAGGGATGCTGGTTCAGATCCACTTGGTTTAGCCCAGCTTTATACAGAAAAGCCAGATCCTACTGCTTACACAAAAGATGGAGAGGGAGAATACCCAAGTCCTTTAGTTCAGTCAGATCCAACTGTAAGGAACTCAAATATACCACTTGATGGTTTACATTGGTATGAGTCGCTTTATTCTAGGCCAAACTCTGGGGATACTGCAACAAACATGAAGGTAGCAGGTGTAAATAAGTATGCTAGAGAGGCTAAGGATAATTCTGGTAAAACTATTGAAGGTGAATATGATATCAACCTAAAGACACAAGGTAATTTTGTAAATCCTAATGATAATGTTGATATTATGATTGTTTATGATAATTCTAACTCAATGGGTGAATCTGCTACTGATGCCAATGGAAATGTAACTAGAAGATTTGAAGTAGCTAAGTCTGCAACGATAAACTTTATTAAACAAGTTTTATCAACTAAAAATAACCCTGAAGGACGAATAAGGATGGGTATAGTAACATATGGTACAGGTATATTCGATGGTGACTACCATACTTCAGAGTTTGATAATTCTGAAAAGAAATTGCCTGACTATACATATGAAAACTTTTCAAGTAATCCAAGTGATATTATAAGTCATTTACCTGTAAATATACCTAAACACTTAAATCCTTTAGCAACAAGAAAGAAGGGGAACTGGGATACCTTACAGGCTTATGGTGGAACTTTTACATCAGGTGCTATGAAGTACGCTGGTGATATATTAAGCGATACTTCTAAATCGCCTGCAATAAACAAAAAAATTATTATACATGTTACTGACGGTATGCCAAGTAAGTCACTAGTTGTAAATAGTATAAATCCTGATGGAACTGTAGGATTTAGTAATTCTACAAAGGGTGATGGTGGCGACTTCTGGTTGACTCCAAATAATTACTATTACTTTTACTATAGCCATTACTATAATAGGGGTTATGGTACAGAGCGTAGGCAGTTTATAATTAATGGTACTTGGGATGAAGTGTCTGCAAAGCATAGAGAAATCATGAAGCAACAGAGAGAAGAAACACCCGTACCAGTAAATGTAGGAGGAAGGGTATACATGGGTATAGTAGGTTCTACTACTCAAATAGCTGGACCTTTTAATATGAACAATAAGAGGGCAGACTATAGTACAGTCCATGGTACTTACAATGTAGGAGGCACTACGATAAAGGACCATGGGTTTGCAGCCATAGGTGTATCTAACAACCTAAAAGCCAAGGGGGTTGAAGTATACAACTTAGGTCTTGAAATTGGAGACCCTTCATACATGAATCCTGCACATATACCAGAGTATTATGAGAAGATTGTACCAAAAAAGGATGCTCTTTACGTTATGAATAGTATGTCTTCAAATGATGGTAGGGGATATTATTATGATGTCGGAAGAGTAGCTGATTTATCAAATGTATTTAACGATATCTCTAAAAGGCTACCTCAAAGAACTATATATAAGGGTCAGACAACAGATCCAATGGGAGAAATGGTTGATTTAAAACTTCCTAACAATTGGACCAATGGCTTAACGAAAGTAACTGACTCTAATAGTGAATTAAAAGACTACTATTTAATTTATGATGGAAGTAAGCCAAGTGCTACTTTCCCAGCTGGTTTCAACTTTGATATAACTGCTTCTAAAACAGATTTATTGGAAAATGTTAAGGTATACTATAATCCGGACACTAGGACTATAAAAATGGACAATTTAACTCTTGGTAAGGATGAGTGGATTAATCTAAGCTATAAGGTAAATCTTAGGACAACAGATCCTAACTATGAGGATAATAGGTATTACCCTACAAATGGCATAACAGAGTTACAGCCAAACACATATTTTGATAGAAAGTGGAGATATCCTGTGCCATCTGTAAAGGGACCGATGAATTCAATTAAGGTTGAAAAGAAGTGGTTGGATACTGATGGTAGTCCAATACCAGGTACAACACCTATCAAGGTTAAGCTCCAGAGAAGAGCAAGACATAAAATCAATAATGCTGTAATCATAGATTGGACAGATGCTAAGAAGACAGGAACAAATGATGTAATGTCATTACAGCTTGATTCCAGCAGTGACTGGAAGGGTTCTTTCAAAAACCTATTAAAGTATGACACTCAATATACTTATGAATATAGGGTGGTAGAAGAAAACGTGCCGGAGGGCTTCATTTCATCTATAGAATTAACTGATACTAATGGTAATGTAGTAAACAATGATGATGGTGTAAAAAATGGTGCGGGTTATGCAAAGATAACAAATACCAAGTCTACTAGAAATATTAAAGTCAAGAAAACTTGGAAGACTGATGAAAATACAGATGGAAAGTCTGTAACAGTCCACCTAAAGGCCTTCAAGGGAGATACTAATACACCTCTAAAGGTAAGTGACTTGTCAGCAAGTGAACTAAATGCCATTAGAATTAGTGGTAGTACGAGTCCTGTAAGTATAAGTGGACAAGATGTGGTTATAACTACGAGTCTAAGCAAGGCTAACAATTGGGAGGCTATATTCGAAAACCTACCAACTAAGACTAAGGAAACTCCTACTTCTAAATCTCAACCAATTATATACCGTGTTGAAGAGGACCAGGCAGATGGCTATGAAGTAGACTACAACTATAGTGATGGAACTTTGGGACTAGTCAACTATAAGGTACCTAAGCTAGGCTTTAAGAATGAAAAGAACAAGATTGAATTCAAAAAGACTGATGAAAAGGGAAATGAAATAGCTGAATCTGATCTGGCAGTAGCTAAATTTGTCTTGAAACGTACAGATGAACCTGGAAGTGCACCTGTTAATGCAAAGAGACAGGGTAGCAAGTTTATATTTGAAGGCTTAAGCCCAGGTACATATGAACTATGGGAGGAAGTAGCACCTAATAATTACGATAAACCAAATACTGCACTTACTAAGTTTGTTGTTGATCAGGAAGGTAGAATAGGTACTCCAGTAGCACTGCATGTGATTAATTCTAGTACTACAGCTCCAGAGGACAAGTACCTGAAGGAGGATAATGGCTACAAGATCAAGAACTATAAGAAGGACATGAAGTTTAAGTTCGAAAAGGTTGCGCCTATAGGACCTAATTCAGTAACTGTGCTTGCTAATGGTGAACTAAAGCTAGAACTGTATAAGGCAACGAGTACAAGTGATGAAAGTCAAAAAATAGATGGTGTATTTGCGAATTCTTATGACTTATCGCAACAAAGGCCAGAGACACCTTTCGTAGTTCCAATTACAAAGGATAAGGTTCCATCTGGTATATACTATATAAAGGAAACTCAGGCTCCTGCAGGCTATGCTATAGGTTCTGATAAGATATATATAGAGGTTGACTGGGATAATAGGACTATAAAACAAGTAGAAAATCCATTTGATCCAGCTAATAAGAGGGATGTTGGACAAGCACTATATACAGAAGCTAATGGTAGTGCTGGAGAGTGCTTGAATATCCTTAGAATAGTAAATAACAGGATAGAGTTACCAAGGTCTGGTGGTATTGGACCTCATGTAATTTCACTTGCTGGTATAGGTATAATGTTGGCAGCAACATTTATCTACAGAAGAAGAGTATACTAGTCTCGTGATTAGGTAATATAAACAAAATATTAAAGCATACCTCGCATGATGATTTCATGCGGGGTCTTGCTGATTATAGTGGATATTAGATTAGAAGGTGAATTTATGAAAACTAAAAGGTTGATAGGTCACATCCTCATACTAGTAGGTATATGTATCCCCCTACAGGCATTTACCCAGATAAGTATTCGGGATATGTCTTCTGCAATGGAGTATAGGAAGTACCAAGAAGTCTATAGTAATGAAAGCTCTGACAAGTCTAAGAGTGGAGAGTCAAGTGCTTCATCTAATTCTGAGACTGTAAAAAAGGGCTTTGATAATTATAATAAGTCTGTGGTTGATGGAACAGGACTGGTAGACCCTTTTGTGTCAGATGACTACAAGAGCGATTACCAGATAAAGGACTGGAAACCTGACCAGGTCTTTGGTTACCTTATAATGCCGTCAATAGATGTCAAGCTGCCAATTAGGCTAGATGCTACATATGACCACCTGGACAAGGGCCTTGCTCATGTTTATGGGACATCTCTTCCAACTGGTGGTAAGGATAGGCGTAGTGTTATAGCTGGTCACAGGGGTTGGTACAGGGGTATCATGCTACTTAACCTTGGTAAGGTAAAGCCTGGTGATAAGGTCTTTATAGACAGGAATGGTAACCTAATGACATATGCGGTAAAAAATATTGAGATTATCAGTCCTTCTGAGTGGGAGAAACTAAAGCCAGTAGAGGGTAAGGATATGTTGACTATATTGTCATGCCACCCAATTAGGCCACCAAGTCCATACAGGATGCTAGTCAACTGTGAAAGACAAGAGGAGCCAGTAAGGGAAAAGACCTCTATTAGTAGTTCTGATATAAAGGCAATAGATGCCAAGCTAGATACACAGGAGAAGAGGTCAGTGAAGGTCAAGTACCTATTCTACCTGGCTACACTAGTAGGTTGGATATTAGTAATTTACAGGATTTGGAAAATTATAAGAGAATGGAAGGCTTCTAAAAGAAACTAAAAATTCTAAAGACTGTTGACAAGGTTTTCATAATATGATAAATTAAACTTGTAAGAAAGTGAA
>NZ_CDRRTB010000042.1:0-13013 GCF_977045075.1 Peptostreptococcus sp.
AGAGTTAAAAAGACTAGGGGTCAGTGAAGTAAGTATAATTGGTGGTTATAATACTATCAATAGACAGGTTACTGATGAATTGAGAGCTATGGGTATCAGTACTGAAAGAATTTATGGTAGCGATAGGTATGATACAGCTATAGAATTAGCTAAGAAAACTGGCTCAGATCTTAAGAAGCTGGTTATAGTGAATGGAGTTAATTATGCTGATGCTATTTCTATATCAGGTTATTGTGCTCAGAATGACTACAATATGATTTTAACGAACGGCAAGAGTTTGTCTGATAATGATATGTCATTAATAAAGAAGTCTGATGAGGTAATTATTGTTGGTGGAGATAAATCTATATCAAATGATCTGGAAAGAAAAATAGATATGATTGCTAAAAAAACAAGAAGGATTAGTGGATATGATAGGTATGAAACTTCATTAAAATTGTCAGAGGAGCTGTACACGAAGACTGATGAGATACTTATGGCAGCCGGTGATAACGATAAAATGACAGATGCTCTAGCAGGTTCTCAGTTAGCTGCTAATAAGAAAGCACCATTACAATTAGTTTCAAATTATATGACTTCAAGACAGAAAAAATATATTGAAGACAAGAAAATAAGTAGTGCTACTATTCTTGGTGGAATAAACTCAGTTGGAAGGTCAATGAGAGAATCAATAAAGTCATTAATAGTAAAGGATTAATAATATTGATACTAATATTTGAAAAATATTTTACCATAGGATACAATTTTGTATCCTATGGTGAAGTTAGGAGGCATTACAAGTGCAAAATAAAATGAAAAAATCTTGTCTGAGTCTTATTTTGGCTACTAGTATGATAATGGCAAATTTTAGTACTAGCGTTATAGCTCATAAACCGCTAGAAAAAATCATACAGGTAAAAGGAATGTCATATGATGATGTAATCAGTGATGCCTTAAGGGCAAAGTTAAATGGAACTAGTGACTATATAGATTGCATGGTTTATTTTAAGGATGATACATCAAATGAGGATATTCAAAAACTTAGTAAGACCATAAAAACAGAAGAGAGTAAAGATGATAAAGATAGGAAGGCTGTTATAGCTCAGTTATCTCAGACAGCTATTGAAAGTCAAAATGGCATATTGGATTGGTTAGAAGAGGAAAAAGAATCTGGAAATGTAAAGAATTATGAAGGATTTTATATCATAAATGCAATACATTTGAAAGCAAAGGCGAATTTAATAGAGAAATTAGCATCTTATCCTAAAGTAGATAAAATAGATGTAAATCAGAAAATTCAAGCTGAAAATCCAGTTGACAAGCAACCAAGTAAGGTAGAATCTGACAGGGATGAGATAGAGTGGAACTTGAAGAACATAGGTGCTGATTTAGCTTGGAATCAGGGAATAAGAGGCCAAGGTGTTACGATTGGTATTATGGACTCAGCGGTAGATGCTAACCACCCTGCCTTAAAAAGAAAATTTAAAGGTTATGACCAGTCAAGTGATAGGGTTAACTTCAATGACAGTAATTATTTTGATGCCATTCAAGGTAAGCAGGATACTAGTGGTGTTCTTGATATGGCCCATGGAAGCCATTGCACCGGTATAGTACTGGGTTCAGAATTAAACTCAAATGGTGAGGAGTTTAATAGGGTAGGTGTAGCACCTGATGCTCAATGGATAAATGCCAGAATATTTGATAGTAATTACAAGAATGTTGAACAATCAAGTTTTATAAAGGCCGCTGAATGGATGTTAGCACCAGGAAACGACCCGTCTAAGGCACCTCAAATAATCAATAATTCATGGGGTGGTTCACAGTATTTGACAGATACTTGGTTTAAATCAACTGTGGATAGGTGGAGACAGGCCCATATATTACCTGTATTTGCAGCAGGTAATCAGATGCCTGGAGAATCATTACCTGGCGAAAGCAGTATAGTTATACCTGCATCATATCCAGAATCTTTCGCAGTAGGGGCGGTAGATATAATGGGCAACCTAGCTTCATTTTCAAAAAGAGGGCCATCTCTATTTGATACAAGCCTTATAAAGCCAGAAATTTCTGCTCCTGGTGTTAAGGTAAGGTCAAGTATCAAAGATACTTATGCCTATATGAGTGGTACTTCAATGGCAGCTCCTCATGTAGCCGGTGTTGCAGCCTTGGTAAAATCTGCCAAACAAAATCTAGATGATAGGGAGATACAAAAAATATTGGAAGAAACTGCAACTCCTAGGACCGATTCTTACTACAAAACTACACCTAATAATGGATATGGCTATGGAATTGTCAATGCTTATGCTGCAGTCGTAAAGGCAATGGATAAGGAAATAGGGACTATTAGGGGAAGAGTAATGTCTGACGGAAAACCAATAGAGGCAGAGATAAGTGTAGAAGGTACAGATATTAAGGTTAAGAGTAACTCCACAAGTGGTGAATTTTTCCTTGTATATCCATCAGAAGGTGATATAAAAATATCTTGCAAGGCATTTGGATATAATTCTATAGACAAAACAATTAAGATTAATAAAGAAAATACAACACATGTAGACTTTGATATGATAAAAAAACCTACAAGAAATTTAGAGGGTAGTGTCAGTGACAAATCAGGCACAAAATTATCTGATGTGAATGTATATTTGGTAGAAGATGCTACAACTGAGATTGAATTAACAGGAAATAATGGTAGGTTTAGTATCAAAGATGTTCCAGTAGGTGAATACACACTCAGAGCCTTTAAGCATGGTTACAAATTCTATGAAAAAAAAGTAATGCTCGATGAAAATTCAAGTGATTTCGACATAAGCTTGGAAGACAAGAATAATTTAGGTGACGTTGAACTATATTATGATAATGGTAAGGAAAACGAGAGTGGAAAAAACCAGATTGTTGGTATAAATGGTGATTTAGGTGTAGCAGTTTCATTCAAGCCAAAGAAAAAAGCTACTTTGAGTAAAGTAAAGGTTAGGTTTGCTAGCGATATAGAGAATACGGGAACTTCTGCTATGATTTCTGTCGTGAAATTCGACAGTAATAAACGTATAAAAACATTATTAATGCCGGTAAAAGTTAGACATTTGAATGTCTTTGGAGATACTGAGATAGATTTAGAAAAGTATAATATACAGGTAGACGGCGAATATTATGTTCTAATAGAACCAGATTATGATACGAATAAATCAATTGTGGTAGCTCTTGACAGAACAGCTAGCAATATGAAGAAATATTCATATCAAATCGACCGTGGCTATTTCAGGTCTTATGATAGTCTAGATAATAAAAAGGGTGCTCTAATGATAAGATCAGTATTATCATATGATGAGGGAGCCAGTGATATAGATTATGGTGGCCAGGATGATGATCAGAAGCAAAAAGTGCCTGATAAGGATAAAGAACCTGAAAAAGACAAGGAACCTAAAAAAGACAAGGAACCTGAAAAAGACAAAGGGCCTAAAAAAGATAAGGAACCTGAAAAAGACAAAGAGCCTAAAAAAGACAAGGAACCTGAAAAAGACAAAGAGCCTAAAAAAGATAAGGAACCTGAAAAAGACAAAGAGCCTAAAAAAGACAAAGAAATAGAAAAAGACAAAGAGCCTGAAAAAGAAAAAGAACCTAAAAAAGACAAGGAGCCTGAAAAGGATAAAGAATCCGAAAAAAATAAAGAGCCTAAAAAAGATAAAGAGTCTGAAAAAGAACATGAAAAAAATAAAGATCATAAAAATGGTAAAGAGTCTGTAAAAGATAATAAATCGGATAGTAGCTTTGAAAATGATGTGAAAAAGGCTATTGAGGATATGAAGAAAAAAGATGAACTAAATAAAAAGAATGAAGATGATAAGGTTAAAGAGAATAAATTTAGATCAGCTAAGATAAATAGAATCAGCGGAAATAATAGGATATCCACTGCCATAAACTTATCAAGAAATTACTTTGACCATGCTAATACGCTAGTATTGGTAAATTCTAAAGAATATCCCGACTCACTTACGGCTGCTCCATTGGCAAAAGCTTTGAAGGCACCAATTTTGTTAAATGATTCTAATAGACTTGATATGCATGTTAAAAATGAAATTAGAAGATTGGGAGTGAAAAAAGTTATACTAGTAGGTGGTAATAATTCTTTGAGCATTGGCCTTGAAAGAGACTTAAAAAATATGAATTTAGAGTTAAACAGGATAGCTGGAAAAGATAGGTATGATACATCTGCTAGACTTGCTAAGCAATTAGTCAAACTTACTGGTTATAGTGACAGGGCAATTGTTGCGTCTGGTGAAAATTTCCCTGATGCACTGACTGCATCATCAATTGCTGCTAAGGATGACCTTCCAGTATTATTGGTAAAATCAACTAGTATCCCTTATTACATTAATGAGGTAATGAAGGATATGGGAATAAAGAAAACAATATTGGTTGGTGGTAATAAATCAATTGGTAAGAATATAGAGTCTGAATTAAGGGCAGAGTATAGAATTGCTGGTAAAAATAGGTATGAAACTGCCAATCTTGTTAGAGAATATGGATATAAAAAACCAAAAAAAATATTCTTAACGACAGGTGAATCTTTTGCAGATGCATTAGTGTCATCGGCTTTGGCAGCTATGGAAAATGCACCTATACAGTTATTAAATCCGAAAAATAATTCAGATAATTATATAGACTTGACTAGTAGAGAAAACATTGAAGACATAATAGTTTTAGGTGGAGAAAAAAGTATTCCTGAACATATTGTTGATTTTTTTATAAATATTAAATAAAAATTAGCCTTAAGAGGTGGCTTGTACTTAGTATAAGCCACTTTTTTTGCATAAAAAAAGTCCCATTACAGGGCGGGACTTTTTTAGATTTTTTCCAGTTTTTTTATTTTATCTTATAAATTTCTATCATAGACTAGCCATTTATACCTAGGTGCTTTTTCAGGTATTATATAGTCTGATTCCGATACCTTAGTCCATAGGCAAGGATCAATCTGGGGAAAGAAGCTATCAGCCTCTACAGGACTATCTTCGTCTATTTCTGTAATATATAGCTTACTAGCAAGATCCATAAATTGCTTATAGACATTGTCACCACCACATATAAAAATCTTCTCATCCGGATGGTTAAGTGCATATTGGGCAACCTGGTCCTTTGAATGAAGGGTGAAGGCCTGATCATAATGGTCATTACCCCTAGTAAGTATTATATTCTTCCTATTCGGTAGGGGTCTTTTTGGAAAACTAAAGTAAGTTTTTCTTCCACATACGATAGTGTGGTTTAGGGTAGTTTCCTTGAAATACTTTAGGTCTTCCTTAAGGTGATAAAGCATATCTCCATCTATACCAATGGCCCTTGTATTTTTAGTCATGGCAACTATCATATATATATTATCTATCATATATTATCTCCTATTTTTATACTAAGATAGGATATGGTATTGGATTTACCATATCCTAAATATTAACACTTGTATAGGCTATAGGCCTATATTTACTATATGGCTAACTCAAATTGGAAGTTAGGTTTTACTGGATTATAGTTTTCCATTGTAAAATCATCTATAGTGAAGTCATAGAAGTTGGTTTTTTCTGGATTTAGGACCAACCTAACAGACTCATGTCCTTCCTGAGGGTCTCTAGCGATCATTTCCCTTATCTGGTCTACATGCCTATCATATATATGGGCATTATTTACATAATGGCAGAATACACCAGGTTCCAGGCCAACATGTCTTGCAACCATCATCTGAAGAGCCACATACTGGATTTTATTAATTGCATTGGCAACTGCTACGTCAGATGACCTCTGAATAAGAGTAAGGTCAAGGTATCCATCTCTTACAGACCACTGTGTTTCCATTGCACATGGGAAAAGCCCTGCTGTTTCCTCTAGGTCAGCCTCCTGGTATAAGTTAATTATATGCCTTCTACCATATGGTTGGTTCTTTAAATTTTCAAGTAGCTTGTCTATAAGCTTATACCTTTTGACAGTTGCACCGTATCTCTGACCAATAGTCCTGTCGCCTAAGTCCCATTCATCCCACCAAGTAATACCATACTTATCCCTTAAAAGATCAAGATTATTACTCTGGTCCTGGTATATCCATAATATTTCCTTAATGCCAGACTTCCATGCAACCTGTCTAAGTGTAACAATTGGGAGTTCACCCTTTGAAAGGTCATATCTTTCAAATACCTGGTTCACAAACATTGTATGTGATGGCGTACCATCAGCATATTTTGGTCTAACTTTTTCTCCTAGGGTATTGTTACCACTATTTAAAATATCATTGCAAAGTAATTTTAGATTATTATCTGCTATAGTCATCATTACCTCCTATAAAATACCTTTATATTCTAGATGTAAATACATTTCATAAAAACATATAATAATATTTTACCATATATTATCTAAAAGTATCAGTTATATTACATATTTTTTGCGTATACGTGAAAATATACCAAAATTTATATAAATTGTAATAGCAATGTTACTTGAAAATAATTTCATAAATTTATATACTAGAATTAGGAAATTATTTATAATTTATTACTCATTGTTTGTTTAATTTTATTGGAATTATGTGAGGTGTGTATATGAAAAAATTGGTGAGAAATACGGCTTTAATCATTGCAACAGGTTCACTAGTAGGAACTAGTCTAGCCCCGAGTGTATATGCTCAAGATGTAAGTAGTCAAAATATTAGTGGTAGTGATAGGTTTTCTACAGCTGTTAAAATATCACAGTCAGGATGGAACCAGTCTGAGACAGTAATCCTAACTAATGCTAATGCAGTGGCAGACTCCCTTTCAGTTGCTCCACTTGCAAGTAAACTAAGGGTACCAGTTCTTTTAACTCAAAGCAATGCCTTGAATGAAGCCACAAGGACAGAAATTTCGAGATTAGGAGCTAAAAAGGTACTAATTATCGGTGGACAGGACTCTATATCATCAGGTCTAGAGGATAGCTTGAAGGCTTCTTCGCTTGAGGTTGAGAGAATTCAGGGGTCTAGTAGGGAAGAGACATCACTAAATATTGCTAAAAAGCTTAAGGACCTAACTAGTGACAAGTTCCAGGCTGCATTTTTGGTTAATGGTCACAAGGGACTTGCAGATGCTGCAGGTATTGGAGCCATAGCAGCAAAAAATGGATCACCCATACTATTTACTTCTAATAGTAAGCTAGAAGCTACTAGGTCAGACTTGAGTCTCCTAGGTGTAGATAATGTTTATGTAATTGGGGGTAACCTTAGCCTAGTGGATGGATTTGATTCTATCGCAGCTAATGTAGAGAGAATAGCTGGATCTAATAGGCAAGAAACAAACCTTAAGATGATGAATAAATTCAGCCCAAACCCAGGGGTTGTATACCTAACAGATGACGGGGCAGTAAAGGCCAATAGACTTATAGATGCAGTCTTAATTAATTCAGGAATAATCGCTAGTAACGCCCAGGCAGGTCAAAAAGATAAGGATGCTGAGCAGGTAGGGCCAGCCCAGCCATCAAATTCATCAAACCTATCCGAGGGGGCAGTTGTCCTAGTTAATTCGAATACTGGTCTTTCCTTTAACCAGTATAAGACCTTATATAATATGTCAAGCTTGACAGGTCTTACTCAGGTTAGTGGAGGAGACACACTAGCCAATAGCATGGATATATTAGCTAGGCTAATGCAAAATAAGGGTAATGCCAAGGCTGACCAGGCCTTTGATAGCCTAATGAAGCTAGAGGGCCTAGTTGCTGAATACAATATTGATGGGACAAAGAAGCTGATTAGTGGTAGCCAGTTCCTACCTACAGCTAAAATGGATGCCAGCTTCAACCTTACTTATGACAAAACAAGGATGGAGTACCTATTAAAAAATATGGATAGTCAAACATTGGCAGACCAATCTGAAGATTCTTATGCCTACTGGAAAAATGGGGATGTTGTAATATCTAAGCAGAGCCAGGTAAGAAAGATGGATCTTGGCTATGAGTTGGATAGGTTATCTAGTATACTAAACTCCGGCATATCAACTTATGATATTAACCCTAAGTATTCAGTGACTAGTTCAAATGATATACCTGCTAAGGCGGTTAATATAGGTAAAAAATATGTTGAGATAGATATAAGTCAGCAAAAAATGTGGCTGAAAGAAAATGGCTATGATAGGCTTGTTACACCAGTTGTAACTGGTAATCCAAATAAGGGTATGGCAACACCTCCTGGCATATTTAAGGTAAATAAAAAAATGAAAAATGCTGTCTTAAGAGGACCAGGATACGCATCGCCAGTCAAGTACTGGGTACCATTCAATGGAAGCATAGGAATCCATGATGCGTATTGGCAGCCAGCATTTGGTGGAAGTAGGTACCTATATGCAGGATCACATGGTTGTGTGAATACACCGCTTTCAAATATGTCATACCTATACTCAAAAATCAGTGTAGGCACACCAGTCATTGTCCACAAATAACCTATACAAGTATAATATAGACAATGAATTATTAGTTTAATTTTACTGAATAAATAGCAAAAAATTCAGAAAATTTAACTTTTAATGTTTACAAATAATATATTAAGGATTATAATATTAGTAAGGACTTTGTTAGTATAATAACAATCTCCTTACTAATTTTTTTATTATTTTATATGTGGAGGTAATATTATTATGTGGGAAAAGGACATCAATATCAACGAAATCAGAGAAATTAGAACAAAGACTACTGCCTATGTTGGTGTAGGAGCTATAGAAAAATTTAATGATATAGCTAAAGAAATGTCAGACAAGGGCTTAGATAGTGTTCTTATCATGACAGGTAAAGGTGCTTATAAGAAGACAGGAGCTTGGGATGTAGTAGAAAAAGCCTTAAAGGATAATAATATTAAATATGTATTATATGATAGGATTACTCCAAATCCAGAGCATAAGGACGTTGATGAAGCAGTAGTTATGGCTAAAGAAATCAATGCAAAGGCTGTTATAGGTATAGGAGGAGGTAGCCCTATAGATGCGGCTAAATTTGCAGCTATTCTTCTAGAATATCCAGACAATAAGGCTGCAGACCTATGTAAGTTTACTTTAATTCCTAACAAGGCAGTTCCAGTAGTTGCTATAAACCTAACTCATGGTACTGGTACAGAAGTTGACAGGTTCGCAGTTGTATCAATACCAGAAGAAGAGTTAAAGCCTGCAATAGCATATGACTGTATATACCCAATATATGCAATAGATGACCCAGGTCTAATGACTAGCTTGTCTGAATTTCAGACTATGTCAGTATCTGTAGACGCTGTAAACCATGTATTTGAGGCGGCAACAAGTATAGTTGCTAATCCACTAAGTATTCTACTAGCAAAGGAAACAGTTAGACTAGTACATGACTACTTACCAAAGGCACTTAAGGATGGATCTGACCTAGAAGCTAGATACTACTTAGCATATGCTTCTATGATAGCAGGTACATCTTTTGATAATGGTCTTCTACACTTTACTCATGCTCTTGAGCATCCACTAAGTGCAGTAAAGACTAGCCTAACTCATGGTTTTGGTCTTGGAATACTTCTTCCTGCAGTTGTTAGGCAGGTGTTTGATGCTAAGAAGGAAACTATCCTTGAAGTATTTGCACCTATTTTTGGAGATAAGAAGGATATTAATGCTGTAGAGGCGGCTAACCTAGTTAGAGAATGGTTACATTCAATAGGTCTAACTCAGACTCTTAAGGATGAAGGCTTCACTGAAGCAGACCTTGATAAGCTTACGGACCTAACATTTACAACTCCATCTCTTGACGGATTATTGGCATGTGCACCAGTAGAAGCTACTAGAGAAGTTGTAAGAAAGATATATGAAGAATCACTTTAAGTTTATTATTAAAGAGGGCATTTGCCCTCTTTTTTTATGGAGTCATTTACTCACTAAAGACGTATATATAACTGAGAGGGTACAAATATTTTCCTGATTAGTAGTCCAAATCTCTACATTTTCTTATCAAATGTGATATAATAAAAAATAAGTTTCATTTGTAATTATTTATATGAATTGTTAAATTTTATGGAACTTTACTATACTGCCTTTAGATAAGTATGAAATTGACTATATACTTAAGACTAAATGCATAATTTGGAGGATATAATGAAAAAGGTAAATACTATAGAAATTACTGTGGATGTAAACAATAATATATTTGAGGTTGATGAGAAGCATGAGACAGGCCCAATAGACATGATTAAGATACTGTCACTTATAATAGGGGAGTATAATATGATGCTAATGAATGATACTGATGATATAGAAGCTGTAGATGTTTTAGCGGGAGATTTTAATAAGGTTCTAGATAGGGTCACAGACTTAGGTAGGGTAAAACTAAAAATTGAAGTCTACCAGCCAAATACTTTTATGACTAGTGACCAGGAAATATATGAGGTTGCCTACAACAAAAATATAAGCGGTGTGGACATGGTAAGTGTCTTGATAGTTGTACTAGAATTTATCAAGGACTCCTTGCTTGATTCCTTTGCCTTAAACTCAGATATAGATATGAAGTCAAGGGCTAAGGGCTTGAGTGAGCTTAACCAATTCAAGAAGACTCTTGACTATATTGAAGGCCTATCTGGAATATTAAGTATGGCTGGATATGTTTATAGGAAAAAGAGAAGCCTTAATATGGACTTTACAGAACTACTTGCTGGCGACATAGATAAGCTATCACATATTACAGGTGAAATGCTTGATGAGCTTTTAGAAAAATCTAAGAAGCTAGATGATGTAGATGAAAAGGAGGAACGTAGGTATGATGCACTGATGGAACTAAAAAAAGCACAGGCTAGTAATGAAGGCTTGAGTCATGATCATAGTCATCATATACATGGTTCTTGCTCATGTGGTCATGACCATAGTCATGATCATACACATAAGCATGGGGGTTGCTCATGTGGTAAAGATCATGGCAAGGGACACTCACATAAGAACTAGTCATACATAGACCTTAGACATTAATTTAAATATAATAAAGAGATTTGGGTGATAGTCTTTATGGATTGTCACCCTTTTAATTTGAAATTCACTTTCTATTATGAGATTTTTCATTGGCATCTAAGCTATATAAGTAGGTTTGGGGGTATAGATAAGAGAAGTCCTATATGGTATAATTTGTTTATAGAATTAAGGAGGATAAATTATGAATTTAAAATATATATATCACAGTGGATTTTTACTAGAATTTGAAAGAGCCTATATGCTTTTTGACTATTATAAGGGAGATATCCCTAGCCTTGATAAGAATAAGAAGCTATATGTTTTTGTAAGTCATTCTCACCCAGACCATTTTAATGAAGACATATTCGATATATTTAGAGACCATAAGGATGTGGAATATATCTTATCTAATGACGTAGTGCCTAAGAAGCAAGAAGATGCAGACAGGTCATATTCTTTGGAGCCAAACAAGGAATATTATTTTAATGAGTTGGGAGTGGAAACATATCTAAGCACGGACCAGGGCCTTGCCTTTATGGTTTCCTACAATGGGAAGACTATATACCACGCAGGAGACCTTAATTGGTGGACATGGGTTGGCTTTGAAACAGAAGAAGAGTATGATAGCCTTACAAGAAACTTTAAAAATGAAATAGATAAGATGGGACCTAGACTAATAGACATAGCTATGGTACCTCTTGACCCAAGACAGGGTGACCGCTTTGATTGGGGCATGAAGTATTTCATTGAAAAAACGAGACCAAGACACCTAGTTCCTATGCATTGTTGGAATAAGTTTGAAGTAATTGATAAGTTTAGAAGTAGGCACAAGGACCTACTAAGAGATATAGACCTAGTGGATACACATAAGATTCCTGCTGAGGGTATAAGCTTAGACTAGTACTTAAAATTAGAAATTTGATTATAATATTTACTCTTGAATTATCGTTAAAATAGGAAAGGAGTTTAGATGAAGCTTTGTGATTTTTTGATAAATATTGGTTTGGACAATAAAAATCTCATTGATGAATTTGATAAGATTAATATTGAAAAGTCTATCTTAGATAAGTCTACACAGATTTGTACAATCCATTTGGTTTCAGATGAAATTATAATGATTGACAGGCTTGCTAGGCTAGAAGATAAAGTAAAGAAAAAGCTCTGTCCACCACTTTCATCAGTAAGGCTGGAATGTAGGTTTAGAGGACTAGAAAAGAAGACTCTAAAAGATATAATGAAGTCATATTGGCCGAATATTAAGAAATTATTATATTCTAATGTACCCATCCTTTATGTTCATGAAGACCTTGAGCATATGACAAGGGGAAACTGTTTGAAGATTAAGTTACCGGAAGACTATATATACTTTAGGCTAGTAGACAAGAAAATAGACAAAAAAATAAAAGATATGGTTAAAAAGCAGCTTTCTAGAGATATTGAGGTTGAATTTGAGGTGGCTAAAAAGAACCTGAACATAGATGACTGGGATAATATCAATAAATTAATTGAAAACCTCGACCTTGAGCTTGAGGAAGTCCTATCTCAAATGGAGGCTGATGATAAGGAAGACACTCAAAATGAAGATGCCTATAAGCTTGATACTATTGATCCTAGAATGGTATACGGGAAGGATGTTTTTGCAGACCTTGTTAGAATTGGGGATATAAATGAGAGCTTTAGAACTGTGGCAATAGAGGGGGAGGTATTTCATACTGAGGAGGTAATCCTAAGGAGTGGTAAGTCCATGTATTCTATTTTTATTACCGACACAAGTGGAGCCCTGCTATGTAAACTACAGCTTAAGGACAATAATGTGGATATGGTAAAGAATGCCACAAAAAAGGGTTCCTATATAAGGGTAAAGGGAGATATTATAGTTAGCTCCTATACTGATGAAATAGAAATGACGGTAACTGGAATTAGGACCCAGGATAAAAAGTCAAGACAGGATACTGCCCTAGAAAAGAGGGTCGAGCTTCATGCCCATACCAAGATGTCAGCCATGGACTCTGTAGTCAGCGTAAAGAACCTTATAAACAAGGCGATAGAATGGGGCCACAAGGCAGTTGCAATTACTGACCACGGCGTGGTTCA
>NZ_CDRRTB010000043.1:0-12903 GCF_977045075.1 Peptostreptococcus sp.
GATAGGTCTGATGATGAAGAATTAAGCGTAGCCCAGTATTTTAAAATAGATGGTGCCCAGGGAAGGGTGGGCATTATTAGGGCAGGATCTAGAGATTATGAAGAAGACCTTCGTAGGGTCAATGTAAGCAACAGGGGTTATATGAATGTTGGACCCCTACAGAAGAATATTTACTTTATAAAACCTATATTGGGTGATGATGAAGCCTTAGAAGATATATTTTATAAGATAAAAACAAGACTCTAGAATATATATAAATGTTAATAGAATGTTAAATTTAGCTTTCTATTAACATTTTTTTTATCTTTCATGGTATTATTGTAGAGTAGGTAAAATTAATATGCCAAGCGGTGTGATTTTATTAGAATATGAGGTGTAGATAATATGAATATTGCAATTTCCTTAATCGGTGGATTAGGTATGTTCCTTTATGGAATGAATGTAATGGGAGATGGTTTGCAGAAGGCTGCAGGCGAAAAGCTAAAAAAGATTATTGAAATGTTGACAACCAATAGGATAATGGGTGTCCTAGTTGGTACCTTGGTTACTGCAATTATACAGAGTTCTAGTGCTACGACTGTCATGACAATTGGTTTCGTAAATGCTGGTATAATGTCGTTACAGCAGGCGGTTGGAGTTATAATGGGTGCAAATATAGGTACAACAGTAACAGCCCAGTTGGTATCTTTTAACATTGAAAAATATGCACCAATAGCAATTGGTATTGGTATGGTATTTTGGTTCTTTACTAAGAAGAAGAACATAAAGAACATAAGTGAAATACTAATAGGCTTTGGTATCCTATTCGTTGGTATGAACTTTATGAAGGAGGCAGCCGCCCCTGTATCTGAAATGTCACAGGTACATGATGCAATGCTATACCTAAGTAAAAACCCAGTTCTAGGCATCTTAGCAGGTTTCCTTATTACAGGTACTATCCAGAGTTCAAGTGCATCTATAGGTATCCTAATAGTTCTTGCTTCGCAGGGTCTATTGCCTATTACAGCAGCCCTACCAATTCTATACGGTGATAATATAGGTACATGTGTTACATCATTACTATCAACAATAGGGGCAAGTAGGAATGCCAGAAGAGCAGCTATCATGCATCTATGCTTTAATGTGATTGGTACCTTATTGTTTATAATAGTATTAAGTAAGCCAATAATTGCCTTGGTAACTAGTATAGATCCAACAAATGTACCAAGACAGATAGCCAATGCCCATACCCTATTCAATGTGGTAAATGTAATAGTATTACTACCGTTTAGTACATATTTGGTTAAGCTTGCTACTAAGCTAGTTCCATATACAGAAGATGAAGATTTAGAAAATATCCATACTACAAAGTTCTTGGACGAAAGAATCCTGGAAACTCCATCTATTGCCCTTTCAAATACAGTTGATGAAGTAATCAGAATGGCTAGTCGTTCAACTCGTGCCTTAAATTCTGCCTATGATGCAGTAAAGACTTTCAGCCATGAAAGAAGAGAGAAGACTTTTGAGTATGAAAGGATGATAAACACACTACAGCTTGATATAACAAACTACCTATTTGCTCTTTCAACTAGAAATCTGAGTGATATAGAAAGAATCAAGGCCGATGTCCTATTCCACATAGTAAACGACATTGAAAGAGTTGGTGACCATGCCGACAATATAGCTGAGATTTCACAGTTTATGGAAGACAAGAAGGTTATCTTCACAGAGGATGCAAGAAATGAATTAGATACAATATTCGAATTGGCGTCTAAGAACTTCTATGACTCTATTACTGCCCTAAAGACTAGTGACTTCGAGCTGGCAGCTACTATTACAGAGAGGGAAAGAGAGATTAATATACTAGAGCAAAATGCCAGAAATTCTCATATGGCAAGGCTACACGCTGGTACTTGTTCTGTTGAAGCAGGTATCTACTTCCTAGACATTATAAGTAATCTAGAGAGAATATCAGACCATTCTATCAACATAACTGAAGAGTTGGGAAGAATGAGTGGACATGTAAGCTTATAGGGTATGAGGAAGATAAATATTGCCAGGCTTTGGTCAGGCAAAACAAGAGATAAAACAAGAGATAAAACAAGGATATAAGTAAATAATATATAATATACTGGTATGTGTCTCGCATATCAGTATATTTGTATAGAGGACAAATAGGGGGGTAGAATTTTATGGATTTTTTAAATTTACCAAAGATAGACCTGCACTGTCACCTGGATGGGTCACTGAGACCAGGGTCAGTTTTAGAGCTTTTAAGGAAATATAATATAGACTTAGGCATAAATGAGACCAATATTGATGATGCCTTAAAAATAAGGGGCCATTGTGACTCCCTGCTAACCTACCTTAAAAAATTTGACCTACCCCTAAAAATCATGCAGGATAAAGAAGACCTAGAAAGACTAACTTATGAGGTATTTGAGGATGCCAAAAATGAAAATATAGCCTATTTAGAACTTAGATTTGCCCCTGTACTCCATATAAATAAGGGTCTCAGCCAAGAAGAGGTGATAGGGGCTGTAATTAAGGGTATGAATAGGGCCAAGGATGACTATGATATAGAGGGTAATATCATAATTTGCTGCATGAAAAACCTAGGCGAGGAAGAGGCTCTTAAGACTATCAAGGCCGGTTATACCTACATGAACAAGGGACTTGTTGGTGTAGATCTTGCAGGTAAAGAGGATATTGGCTTTGCCCATAAGTATATAAGAGCCATGAGACTAGCCAAGGACATGGGCTATAATATAACGGTTCATGCTGGTGAAGCAGGGCCAGGTCAGAATATACTAGATGCTATAAGCCTACTGGGAGCCCAGAGGATAGGACACGGTACCAACCTATACCAATCTGATGAGGCCTTTAGGCTAGTAAAGAAAAATAATATATTCTTAGAGGTATGTCCAACAAGTAATTTACAGACAAAAGCAGTTGATAGACTTGAAAAACATCCTGCTATATACTATTATAAAGAGGGTATTGGTATTTGCATTAATACAGATAACAGGACGGTATCTAATACAGACTTGACAGCAGAATTTGAGGCTATTGGCCATCTTTTAAGTATGGATAGGCCTTCCTATATAAAAATGTATGAAAGGGCAGTAGAGGCATCTTTTGCGGACAGAGAGACAAAGGATAAATTAATAGATAAGGTCAGGAGGATAAAATAATGACTAATAATAAGCAAAATCCAGAGCTTAAGGCTGCTGGTAGTAAGAATAAGATAAGACATATAGTTGGAGTAATGAGTGGTAAAGGTGGAGTTGGTAAATCGACGATGACTAGTCTAATAGCCAACAAGCTAAATGCACAAGGCTATAGGGTAGGTATACTTGATGCTGATATTACAGGACCTAGCATACCTAGACTAATGCATATAGACAAGCAGATGGCCTATTCAGATGGGGACAATATAATACCGGTTACTGCTGACAATGGTATAAAGGTTATTTCTCTAAATCTAATAATGGATGAAGAAAGTAAACCAGTAATATGGAGGGGACCTATGATAGGGTCAGTCGTTCAGCAGTTCTATGAAAATGTCCTATGGGGTGACCTAGACTACCTGCTAATAGACATGCCTCCAGGAACAGGTGATGTAGCCTTAACTGTAATGCAATCAATACCAATCAAGGGTATAATAATGGTATCTATGCCACAGAACCTTGTTTCTATGATAGTTTCTAAGGCTGTAAACATGGCCAAACAGCTGAATGTACCAGTTATAGGTATAATAGAAAATATGAGTTATATAGAGTGTCCAAATTGCTCTGAAAAGATAAGGATGCACAATGATGAGGGGTGGGACCAGTTTATAAAGGACCATTCCTTGGATATGCTAGCAGAGCTACCTATGTCGCCAGAGATAATAAGACTATCTAATGAAGGCATGGATGAGGTCAGTCCTGAATTGGATAAAATCCTAAGTGGGATAGTGGATAAGGTATCAAGCTTTTGCAAGAGAAGGATAATTTTATAGAACAAAGTAGATGAAAAAAATACCGAGATAAGATTTATCTCGGTATTATATACTACAATATTTTAATAGACTTAATTGAGTTCAACGGAATATACAAAACCTTTTGGTTATTGTAGTGTGGGTGTTTCTCATCCATGTCAGTTTGAGAAAGGGTCAATGATATGTCGTCGTATTCAGATAATATACCATAAAGCTTAGACTGGCTAAGGTAGGAGTCTATCTCGGCAAAATCATTGATGTGCGTTTCAACAAAATCAAAAAAATTCTTGTTAATGCATGATAATCTGTCATTTTTGTTTTTCTTTGGCATAAAATCACCCCTTTACTATATTTATATTATACAAAATTTTACTTAAAAAGTAAATAGAAAGGTTTTAAAATGGATAATAATATTAAAGCACCTAAAATTAATAACATAATTAATGTTTATTCATCTAAATTTTTAAATGTCTTTGAAGTAGGATTTAAGGATAAAAAAAATAAGGATAAAAAATGGATAGTTGCCTCTAGGCTAGATAAAGAAAAGTACATAGATAAGGTGATAAACAAGATGGGAAAAGATAGGGTAGATGCTGTTATAATTGTTGGCTATAAGAATGATGACAAAAGGCCTAGTCAACCTGTAAATCAAGTAGCTAATATAAGTCCTGAGCCCCAAGATCAAGATACTATTGTACTGATAAGAGAATTTAGGATACCGATTAATGACTATATTTACTCTCTTCCAGCCGGGCTTGTAGACCCTGGTGATGACATCTATGAAACGGCTATCAGAGAGATGAAGGAAGAGACTGGCCTTGATCTAATAGCCATAGATAAGGATAGGACCTGCAAGAAGGCTTATGCTTCTGTAGGTATGTCAGATGAATCTCTGGCCATTGTGTATGGTAGGGTAGAAGGTAGTCTTTCAAGGGATTTCATGGAGGATACTGAGCTGATAGAGCCTATGTGCATGACTAAGGAAGAGGTAAAAGACTTACTTACAAAAAAAGATGTAAATATAGATATAAAGGCCTGGCTAATCTTAAAGGAATTTGCAGGTTTATAGTCATGTATTATACATATTTGTTGAGGTGCAGGGATGGAAGTCTTTACTGTGGCTACACGACTCATATAGAAAAGAGAATGGACCAACATAAGGAAGGCAAGGGAGCCAAGTATGTGAAGGCAAAAGGTTATAAAGGATTGGAGTTTTATATTGCATCGTCCACTAGGTCTGATGCAATGAAGCTAGAGGCCTATATAAAGAGGTTAGAAAGAAAGGAAAAGGAAAACCTGATAAAGGGGGATACTAGAGCCTTGGATAGGCTGGGTATAGAATATAACCTAGTCTTAAGTACTCTAAATAGGACAGTGATAAGTGAAAACTCTAGCATACTAAAAGCAGAGGACATGTAAAACTATTGTAAATACAAGAGAAAATAGGACCGGTAATAGAAGAATAGGAATAAGAAATATAATAGCAATTAGTGTAGTAATTACAATAGAAGAAGTAGGTATAGAAGGGTTAGATTGACAAATAAAGATAAGGACTCATATTCAACTTTAAAACTTGAATATGAGTCCTATATTGTTAGATAAGAGATCAAGAGATATATAGCCTATCCCTTGTAGACAATATTACCACCTACTATAGTGTACTTGACTTTACCATATAAGGAGCGACCTAGGAATGGGGAATTAGAAGACTTAGACTTGAAGCCCTCAACTATGTATTCCTGGTTAGGATCGAATATACAAACATCAGCAGGCTTTCCTACCTGTAGATTTCCATTATTAAGCTTGTAATACCTTGCAGGATTAGATGTAAATTTACTTAGCATGTGTATCATTGACAGGCGGTTTTTCATAACTAGCTCAGTTACTGCAAGTGGAAGGGCAGTTTCTAGCCCGATAATTCCACTAGGTGCCTTAGTAAAGTCGACATTCTTTTCATCGGCAGTATGAGGGGCATGGTCAGTGGCTATTATCTCTATAGTATCATCTATCAGGCCGGCAATAATCCTTTCCCTATCTTCAGCAGACCTTAGAGGGGGATTCATTTTTGCTAATACACCATATTCCAAAACATCGTCCTCTGTAAGAGTAAAGTGGTGTGGTGTTGCTTCTGCAAAAACCTTTACACCTATAGACTTTGCATACCTTATAAAGTCTACTGCATTACCAGAGCTAATATGTTGTATGTCTATGCAGGCACCTGTTTCAAGGGCAAGCATACAGTCTCTGGCCACCATTATATCCTCTGATACCCTAGGAGCACCCTTAAGACCTAATTTATCCGCTATAGGACCAGCATTTATACCATGGTTATCTATTAGGCTGTTATCTTCTTCATGAAGGGCTATTACAGTATCTAGCTGGGCAGCCTTTAGCATAGCATCCCTTAATGTCTTCGTATTCATAACTGGTACGCCATCGTTGGTAAAGCCAGCAGCTCCTGCCTTGTGTAGGAGGTCCATATCAACCAGCCTATCCTTGAAGTCAATAGTTAAGGCAGACTCCTGTAGTATATTTATAGGGCAGTCTTTGGCCTTTTCCTGTATATAGGCAAGACTTTCTATAGAGTCTATCTTAGGGTTAGTATTAGCCATAAGGATGACAGTAGTATAGCCACCAGCAGCTGCAGCATGAGCCCCAGATACAAGGTCTTCCTTTTGGGTAAAGCCAGGGTCCCTAAAGTGGGAGTGGATATCAATCAAGCCTGGGGAAACAATCATGTCCTTTGCATCTATTATATCATCATACTCAAAGTAGTCAGATGAAATACTAGGTGATATTTCCTTTATAAGGCCATCCTGAATAGATATATCTACAATCCCTTCGAAATTTGTGGCTGGGTTTATAAGTTTTCCATTTTTTATTAATACTTTGTTCATGTGAGCCTCCTTTTCTGTTTTCTAGTCCTATTTATATATAGGATTATTTTTAAATTAGTGAAAGTAAAAAGCTGCTAGAGGGCATTTTTACAATTTATATGATTTTATATAAGAAAAGAGATTAATCACTTGATCAATCTCTTTGCATATTTACTTATAGATAATTTTTATTGGGTCAACCTTCGATGCCTTGTGGGCTGGTACCAGTCCAAATACAATTCCTGTTATAACAATAGCCAAGAAAGAGTATAGGAAGCTGTTAAAGCTCGGTATAGGCCTAAATGGCATAATATTCTTTGAGTATATAGTAACTGCATAGCCAACTATGATACCTAAGACACCACCGCAGGATGTAATAAATACCGACTCAACAAGGAATTGATACATAATTGTTGAAGGCTTGGCACCCAAGGCCCTTCTAATACCAATTTCCTTACTTCTTTCCATTACAGAAACGTACATGATGTTCATAATACCAATACCACCTACAAACATGGCAACTATAGTAATGACAAGGACAAATTTATCAATACCCTTAGTCATAGCCTCAGTTGACTTCTGTATAGTATTTTGGTCTCTAACCTTATATTCACCCTCTAGCTTAGGGTGTAGTTCTGACATCTTATTCGCTACCCCCTTGGCAACGGTTGGGATGTCAAAGCCATCCTTAACAGTTACGCTGATATAGTTGATAGCACCTGTCTTTATATTTTTACCACTTAGGAAGTTATACATATCATTTGGTACTACTGAATATGGAGGAACATTGTCGAATGATCCCTTCTTCCTAAATTTCTTATCAACTGGGTCGTATACGGAGTCTGCATCACAAACACCAACTACCTCAAAATTTAGCCTGCCTATAGTGATACCCTTACCGATTGGATCAGATTTTTCAAATAGGGTTTCCTTTGTAAATGTATCTATAACAACAACCTTTTTGCCAGCATCAGATGCATTAAGGGCCCTACCTTTGACTACCTTATACTTATGAGTTAGGGAAGAGGCAAAGCTAGCTGAAGTGTGCTGGTTAAAGTATGATACATTACCATTATATAAGTTTTCATCACCAAAAGAAATCACATCTGTAAGTGGCTTATTTGATGATTTTACTTTTTCTACTCCTTCTACAGTCTGTAGCTCTTGCAAATCAGAAGATAGGAAGGGAGTTAGTAGACTTTCATTAGTATTTGAATCTGCTGATTCAAAATACACAATGGCAGTCTTAGAATCTATAGTCTGGAAAGACTGCTTAAACACCTGGCTCATAGCATTACCTACTGAGCTGACAAAAACAACTGATGTAATACCAGTGATTATCCAGATGAAGGCTACTATTAAACGCAGTTTATGTCCCTTGAGGTTTTCTATTGAATTTTTTAACAGTGTTAACATTCTAAACCTCCTTTACAAAAGCACCATCCTTTAGGGTAATAACCCTAGATGCATATTTAGTCATATCTTGGTCGTGTGTAACCATGATAACAGTTGTTCCATTCTTGTTTAAGCTAGATAATAGCTCCATGATGTCACGTCCAGTTTCACTATCAAGTGCTCCCGTAGGCTCATCGGCAAATATTATCTTGGGGCTATTAACTAGGGCCCTAGCAATAGCGACCCTCTGCTTCTGACCACCAGAAAGGTGGTTAGGTGAACTCAAGGCCTTGTCAGAAAGACCGACCTGGTCCAGCTTTTCGTATATTAACTCTTTTCTCTTATTTTTATCCTTAACACCGGCATAGATCAGAGGAACCTCTATATTTTGGTAGACATTTATAGTGTCTATAAGGTTAAACTGCTGGAAAACAAAGCCGGCATATTTGGCCCTGTATTCAGACCTCTTATTCTCGCTTAGGGTACTGACATCAGTATCATTAAATATATAATGACCCTCGTCAATTTTATCTAAGAAGCCTAGAACATTTAATAGGGTAGTTTTACCACTACCAGACTTACCCATTATCATTATGAATTCGCCTTCTTCAATCTCTAGATTAAGACTTTTTAATATGTGAAGTTTTTCTTTCCCTACTTTGTAATACTTCTGTATATTGTCTAATTTTATTTGCATTTTATCAACCTCGGTTCTGGCTACTTTTTAGATGCGTCAGAAGGGATTGGATCTCCATCCTTCATTGTTTTAGTAGGGTTCTTAACAACAACATCATTTTCATTTAGGTCACCTGTAACCATAGAGTAGTCTTCGCTATCACTTAGGATTTCAACATTGACCTTTCTTAGGTATCCGTCTACTTCAGTAAATACATAGATTTCGTTTCCATCATTAACTATAGCCTTTGTCGGAACCTTATGCTTGTCAGTATTTACCTCTATTGTTGCCTGAGTATGGTAGCCGTTTACTATACCTTCCTGCGTGTCAAAAGTCATAACCACATTATATAGAGATAGGGAAGATGCAGAATCTCCCTGGTCTGCAGGGCCTGATGAAAGCTGTTGTGGTCTTTCAGATATATAGCTAATACGACCCTTAACCGTATCTCCTGAAGCTAGGATTGTTACGTCAGCAGTCATATCCTTCTTTATTTTACTTAGGTCCTGCTCACTAATCTGGCCATTCATCACATATTCCGTAGACTGGATAGTCATAAGTACAGCGCTGGAACCAGAATCAGTTGAACCTGAAGTAGTATTATTGTTTAGGTAGACCTTTCCATCAAAAGGTGCCTTTACCTTTGTATAAGCCTTGGCATTAGCAGTTGAAAGGCTAGTATTTAAAGTTGCTATCTGGTTGTTTATTGAAACAAGACTAGGGTCACCAGACTGTAGGGCCCTCTTCTCATTGATTAGGTTACTAATCTGAGTCTTTATTGATGAAATTTCCTGGATAGCAGCTTCATCCTTAACTATATAAAGCACATCTCCTGATTTTACGTTCTGGGCATTTGTCACCCTTATATCAGGATTTGATCCATTAGCTGGAGCAGGTATATCCTTGCTCTGTTTAGGGACTATAATTCCGTTTATAAATATCTTTTCATTTTCTGGTATAGTATAGGTCTGAACTACTGGAGTAGAGTCATGCTTAGTGTTATTGACAATAATTATACCACCAATTGCTACTATAACTACAACGGCAGCTACACCTAAGTAAATCTGCATTTTTTTATTGGATTTTAGTTTTGCAAATCCATTTTCTATCTTATTCTTAAATGTCATTTTAACCTCCAAAGTAAATCTAAAAATCTATCAAATATTCTATAATTTGTATAATGAAACATAATTGCACAATACATACTTATATTTTACCTGAAAATTGATATTATTGCAATGTAAAATATGCATAAACCTAATATTTTTAGAAAAAAATACGATAAAATTTTTATGAAAAAAAGAACTCATGGTATAAAGTTTTTTTAATGTAATTTTAATACTCTTTCTTAATGAATAAATACTTAAGTTCAGTATGATTATAAAGGGTCTAGAAAAAGTACTAGGCTTCATATATAATACAAGGTGGATAGAAATTTTATAAATTTTAAGGAGGCAAAGTATGAGATTTTTTATTGACACAGCTAACATTGATGAAATAAAGGAAGCTAATGACCTAGGAGTAGTTTGTGGTGTGACTACCAACCCTTCTCTTATAGCAAAAGAGGGTAGGGACTTTACTGAGGTTGTAAACGAAATCACTACGATTGTCGATGGACCAATAAGTGCAGAAGTATTAAGCATGGACCACAAGCAGATGATAGAGGAGGCTGAAAAGCTTGCTGCTATCCACGAGAATATAGTTATAAAGATTCCTATGTGTGCAGAAGGTCTTAAGGCGGTTAAGTACCTTAGTGAAAATGGTATACGTACAAACGTAACATTGATTTTCTCAGCTTCGCAGGCACTACTTGCTGCAAGGGCTGGTGCCAGCTATGTAAGTCCATTCGTAGGTAGATTAGACGATATATCTTTTGATGGCTTAAGGCTTATACAGGAAATTACTGAGATATTTGAAGCAAGCTATATAGCTACTGAAATTATAGTAGCAAGTGTTAGAAATCCACTACATGTAATAGAAGCAGCAAAGATGGGGGCAGATATAGCTACTGTTCCTTACAAGGTAATAATGCAGATGATAAATCATCCGCTAACTGATAGGGGTATTGATGCATTTATAAAGGATGCTGAGAAGGCTTCCTTGAACATATAATTACCACTGGAGGTGTAGAGATTGGATAAATTGTATTCATTGCAAAACGGAACGGATATAAGGGGGGTTGCCTATAAGGATGATAGGTCAGACCTTGAAATCACACTTACAAGAGAGGATGTAAAGACCTTGGTCCGTGGTTTTGCTACATGGATTATAGATAAGGACAAAAAGGGCAAAATAAGTATTTCTATAGGTACTGATTCAAGGCTGACTGGACCAGACTTTAGACAGGCCTGTATAGAGGCCCTGACTGAAATTGGTGTTGATGTAGTAGACTGTGGTATGGCAACAACTCCAGCCATGTTTATGTCAACAATTATAGATGGCTATAAGTGTGATGGGGCCATTATGTTCACAGCTAGCCACATGCCTTATGTTTACAATGGTCTTAAGATGTTTACTAGTCATGGTTGTCTGGAAAAGACAGACATAAAGGACCTAATAGATATATGCCTAGCAGGTAACTTTGCTGAAGATAAGTCTAAGGGTCAGATAATAAAAAAGAACTTAATAGAGGACTATGCTCAGATTCTTGTGGATAAAATAAGGGCTGGAGTCAATAGCCCTGAAAACTATGAAAGGCCTCTTGAAGGCATGAAGATTGTAGTTGATGCAGGAAATGGGGCTGGTGGATTTTTTGCTGATAAGGTATTGGCTAGACTTGGTGCTGATACAGGTGGCAGTCAATTTTTAAATCCAGATGGAATGTTCCCTAACCATATACCAAATCCTGAAAATAAGGAGGCAATGGCCAGCATTTGTCAGGCAACACTTGATAACAAGGGGGATTTGGGTATAATATTTGATACTGATGTGGATAGGGCGGCTATAGTGGGATCCGATGGTAGACCTATAAATAAAAATGCCCTAATAGCCCTAATATCTACTATAATACTAGAGGAACACCCAGGGACGACTATAGTAACAGACTCTGTCACTTCAAATGGCTTAGCTAAATTTATCAAAGCTAGGGGTGGAATCCATCATAGGTTTAAGAGGGGCTATAAGAATGTAATCAATGAGGCTATCAGGCTAAATGAAGAGGGCAAGGAAAGTCACCTTGCCATAGAAACATCTGGCCATGCAGCAATAAAGGAGAATTACTTCCTTGATGATGGTGCATATCTTATATCTAAAATACTGGTTAAGGCTGCCCAACTATACAGGGAGTCCCAGGATATTGGTAAGCTTATAGGAGATCTTGATGAAGCCTTAGAGGATAAGGAAGTAAGACTTAAAATAGAAGATAAGGATTTTAGGGCCTACGCTAATAATATTATAAATTCCTTATCTGAAAAAGTTAAGACCATAGATGGCTGGACTCAGGTAAGTGAAAACTATGAGGGGATTAGGGTAGACTGTAGAGATGAAAAGGGCTGGTTCCTGATGAGGTCATCCCTACATGAACCGCTTTTGGTTATAAATTTTGAATCTGATATCCAGGGTGGATGTGATATGATATACGAAAGGCTATCTGCCTTGATCAAGTAGATTTTCGATTAGGTAAATCTAATACACATGATTAAGTTTATCCAAAATTGATAAAAAATATGCCGTCCCTTAGTGCTAGTTTATGTTAGCTATAGGGACGGCATTTTTTGGCTCTATGTCAAATAACGTTGGTGATAATTTAAATCAACAAAATCTATTAAATTATGCGGCAGCATCCATAGCAAACTTATAGCTATGGATGTTGCCTTTTTGTATCTTATACCTTTCCATTAGCATTATCCTTGCCTTAAAATTCCTAAAACTCCTATATCCGTAGGATACTCTTTTAATTACCTTTATCTTATTATTCTTACCCTCCACCATAGCATTCGTATAGTCATATTTCAGTGAATTTACCACATATTTTCTAAGCTTTTTAAGGGTTTTTA
>NZ_CDRRTB010000044.1:0-12766 GCF_977045075.1 Peptostreptococcus sp.
TGGTGGAGGGTAAGAATAATAAGATAAAGGTAATTAAAAGAGTATCCTACGGATATAGGAGTTTTAGGAATTTTAAGGCAAGGATAATGCTAATGGAAAGGTATAAGATACAAAAAGGCAACATCCACAGCTATAAGTTTGCTATGGATGCTGCCGCATAATTTAATAGATTTTATTGATTTAAATTATCACCAACGTTATTTGACATAGAGCCTTTTTAATCTATAGTATTTTCTAAGTTGCTATCTACACCATCTGTATCATCGTCTATATATTCAAGTATATCACCTGGCTGGCAATCCAGAGCCTTACAAATATCATTCAGGGTAGAAAATCTTATAGCACGAGCCTTGCCTGTCTTTAGTATTGATAGGTTGGCACTGGTAATACCTATGGTCATAGCCAAGTCCTTGGAGCTGATACCCTTTTTTAGCAGGACTAGGTCTAAATTTATTTTTATTGACATATTGCAAGCACCCTCCTATATTGTTAAATCGTAGTCTTCCTTCATTTTGATTATACCTATGAAGATCTTGTGGAAAACATAAAATAAGCAGTCTAATATAAAAAGTGAAAAAAGTAGGCTGCGGAATTCAATTACATATAAGAGATTACCATGCTTGTTTATAAAGATAGAGTATAGCAACAAGCTTATAAAAAGTGTTATAAAAAGCCTATGCAAGACCAGTAAATATCTAGCATTTTTGATATTTAAAGGAGAAGATTCTTCTATAGTAGTGTATGCTTTATACAGAAAGAGCAGGACTAAAGATACTAAAAGCATAACTATAAATTCAAAAATGAAAGGAGATATATCAAGATGAGAATCAACGACACCCGTTAATCCTATAATAAGTACTAAGAATTGCAATCCAGTGGTTAAAACAATAGAAAACAATAATAGTTGTAACATTACTACGAGAAATTTTCTTTGATACTTGTATATTAGATTTATCAAAGAACTAGACTTTTCACTCTTAAATTTATTTTTATTCCTATTCATAATAAAGCCCCCATTTATAAAAAAATATATGAAATATGTACCAAATATCTTATTTTCAAAAAAATTATACCAGACCTATAAATTAAATTATATAGTCAGATTCATCCTTAATTCTGATAATCTCAGATAATATATCCCCAAAAATAAGCAAGGAAATGGACAATATATAAAAAATAAGAGAGATTAGGTTAATGGTAAGTCCAAAAATAACAAATATACCATCTAACCCCCTATATGTATCTATGAACGTTGAAGTTGCTCCTATTATAAAAAATAAGAGTGAAGTCCACTTCAATAAGGTCACTACCCTAGATGAAAAGGGATTAAGCTTTATTTGATTCAGAGTCATATATACTAGAGTGTAAGAAAGCATGCTAGTTGTAAAATATATCATATAGGAAATCTTAAACACAAGGTCTTTTTCAGTGTAATTTGGATTCAAAATCGACTTTAAATCATCTATGGAAAGTAGAATCCAAGCTAATACAAACAAGACTAGTATAATTTGGATAAAAGAAATTTGCTTTTTATTAATGATTTGGTCCATCATAAAAATTCTCCTTGTCATATAATTGATAAAATAAAATACTGCTTACCTAAATTATAGGGGTAAAATTATTGAAAGTCAATAACAAATTATCGAAAATCAATAATTCACTTCCTAAGCCTATCTTAATAAAAGCCATGCATAATGGAAGATAATTTTTGTGATAAAACAAAACTATAAGAATATTTTTCATAAGTTATATTAATTGAAAAAATAAGAAGGTAAAATTTGCAGTAAAATACCATTAAGAAGCATATTTTTACAAAAAATACCAATAAGTTCTATGTTTTTGGGTAATTGTATTGAAAATAGGTATAAATAAAGTATATAATAAGAATACATTTAAATTTATAGTTTGAAAGGAGTAAGCTATGAGTAAATTAGACGATAAGATAGATGAAATAGAAGTTACTGAGTCTGAAAAGAAAAAAAAGCAGGCAAAGGGCAAGGATGTAATAATATTCAAGGATAGGATAGAGATGCCAATGATCCCTTTGAGGGGGATATCAATCTCTCCATGTATATTACAGTCATTTGATATAGGAAGGTTAAACTCTATAGAGAGTTTTGAGCTATCAATGTTAAATGATGAGAAGATATTCCTTGTTAGTCAGATAGATTCTAGTATAGAAAATCCAACAATTGATGACATATATACAATTGGTACAATATGTAGCATCAAGCAGGTTATTAGGACTTCTGATACCTCTATTAGGGTTTTGGTAGAGGGTATTGAGAGGGCTAGACTTGAGTCTATGAGGATAGATGAAAATGATGCCTGGATGGGTGAAATTACACCTATAGAATTCGATGAAGAAAACTTTACTAAGGAAGAAAAGACAAGACTAGAGGCCTATTCAAGAAGGCTGCTAAGGGGCTTTGAAGAGTACCTAAGTATAGCGGCTGATGTTCCTACTGACGCTGCCATGGACCTTTCAGATGCTGAAGGATATTCTATGATAGTTGATATCGTAGCATCAAGCCTATTCTTGAAGTTTAGTGATAGGCAGAAGGTATTGGTTACACTTGATATTGAGGAAAGGATGAGGCTATTATATGACTACCTACTAGAGGAGCTAGAGGTAATCAAGATAGACAAGAAAATACATAATAATGTCAGAAAGCAGATGAACAAGATCCAGAAGGACTACTACCTTAGGGAACAGCTAAAGGCTATCCAGAAGGAACTTGGCGATATCAGTGATGATGGCCAGGAAAACCAGTATAGGACCAAGCTAGATGAATTAAAAATCTCTGATGAGACTCGTGAGAAGATTGAAAAGGAGATTGAAAAGCTGGAAAGGACACCATCTAATTCTCCTGACTATAGTATTTCAAAGAACTACTTGGACACTATCTTCTCCCTACCATGGAACAAGGAGTCTAGAAACAGGTTTGATATAAATAAGTCTGAAAAAATACTAAATGAAGACCATTATGGCCTGGATGATGTTAAGGACAGGATACTTGAGTATTTGGCAGTAAGGAAGCAGTCAAAGAATATGAAGGCTCCTATCATATGTCTGGCAGGACCTCCAGGGGTTGGTAAGACATCAATTGCCAAGTCTGTTGCTAGGGCAATAGGCAGACCTTTTATAAGGATATCACTTGGTGGTGTAAGGGATGAGGCTGAAATCAGGGGTCACAGAAGGACCTATATTGGGGCCATACCAGGTAGAATTATTAATGCCATGAAGGAGGCCAAGTCTAAAAATCCGGTAATCCTACTAGATGAAATTGACAAGATGTCTAGTGACTTTAAGGGAGATCCGACATCTGCAATGTTAGAAGTATTGGATCCAGAACAGAATAAGTACTTTGTAGACCACTATTTAGAGCTACCATTTGACCTATCAAAGGTAATGTTTATAACAACTGCAAATGACCTAAGACAGATACCTAGGCCACTACTTGACAGGATGGAAGTTATAGACATTGAAGGATATATAGAAGAGGAAAAGCTAGAAATAGTTAAGAGATATATATTGAAGAAGCAGGTCAAGGAAAATGGCCTAACTAAGGGCTTTATTACTATTGATGACGATGTAATCAAGTTTATCATCAGTAGGTACACTAGGGAGTCCGGAGTAAGACAGCTAGAGCGTACAATTGCCAAACTATGCAGGAAGGTTGTCAAGGAAATGGTTGGAAATCCAAATATGAAGCCAATCAACTTGACTAAGGAAAAGGTGGTAGAGTACCTAGGAACTGAAAAGTTCAAGGAGGAGCCACTTGACCTTAATCCTCAGGTTGGTGTAGTAAATGGTCTAGCCTGGACAGCTGTAGGTGGAGTTACCCTAGAGGTAGAGGTTAGTGCCCTGCCAGGAAAGGGTGGTATAGTACTAACAGGTATGATGGGTGATGTCATGAAGGAATCTGCCAGAACTGGTATTTCATATATAAGGTCTATAGCAGACAAGCTGGGTATACCAGCTGACTTCCACAAGGATAAGGATATACATATCCATATACCAGAGGGAGCTACTCCTAAGGATGGTCCATCTGCAGGTATTACTATGACCCTAGCAACTATATCTGCCCTAACAGACAGGCCGGTACCAGGTAATATAGCCATGACTGGTGAAATTACCCTACGTGGTAGAGTATTGCCAGTCGGTGGTGTAAGAGAAAAGGTCCTAGCTGCTTACAGGATGGGTATCAGGAAGATTATCCTACCTAAGGACTGCAAGGCTGATATCGACAAGATACCAGAAAATGTAAGGCAGGATATAGAATTTGTATTAGTAGAGACTATGGACCAAGTGATTGACATAGCCTTGATGGAAAAAGAGTAGGTTACTAATATGGCTAAAAATAATACCAAGAAAAAGAATAATAAAAAGACTTTGTCAAGTCCTCCCCAGTATTATAAGAGCCGCCAAAGTGAGGTTCCAACTGAGGAGATAATGAAGATTAGGAGTGCTGAAATCACTATGAGCGCCGTCAACAAGAGCCAGTATCCAGCCGAGGGTATACCAGAGATAGCCCTAGCAGGTAGGTCTAATGTTGGCAAGTCCTCACTGATTAATGGTCTTCTAAATAGGAGGACATTTGCTAGAACATCTTCAACACCTGGTAAGACGAGGACTATAAATTTCTACCTAATAAATAATGAGTTCTACTTTGTAGACCTGCCAGGATATGGATATGCCAAGGTGTCTAAGACGGAAAAGGAAAAGTGGGGTGGCATCATGGAACGCTACCTAGAGGACAGGGAAGAGTTGTGTGCTATCTTTCTCCTAGTTGATGTGAGGCATGAACCGACAGCAGATGACCAGATGATGTACGACTGGATCAAGCACTTTGGTTATGACTGTGTAGTAGTTGCTACTAAGGCAGATAAGATAACCAGGGGTCAGTACCAAAAGCATGAGGCCATCATAAGAAGGACTCTGAATATGGACAAGGATGACAAGGTTATAATTACATCTTCATCCAAGAAAAATGGTCTAGAGGACCTTTGGGAGACAATAGTAGCCCAGTATGAAAAATATGGCTACCAGATTACATATGAGAAAATGGTATAGATTATGCCTAGGACAAATATAAACTAAAAATAGAAAAAAGGAAATACCACTTATTTCCTAAAAATAACCCGGATTAGGAGCCTAATCCGGGTTATTTTAACGATATTTTAGTATTTTACGTATGAAATTTATGATAAGATAAACTTTAGCTAGTCTGTTTTTTCCTACAATGGTTCATCAGTAACATTGAATATATAAGGGACATTCCTATACATATCTTCAAAATCAAAGCCATAGCCAACTACGAACTTATCCTCTATAGTAAAACCAATATAATCAGGTACAAATTCTACCTGCCTCCTGCTTGGCTTGTCTAAAAGTACGCAGGTCTTAAGACTCTTAGGATTTTTTCTTGCTATATGCTTGTAAACAAAGTCCATTGTATTGGCTGTATCAGCTATGTCATCAAGAAGGATAACATCATACTGGCTTAGGTCGTCTATTGTAATATCTGACTGGACCCTAACCCTTCCACTAGAATCTGTGGAGTCACCGTAGCTTGATGTAGTCATAAAGTTGACTTTTAGCCTTGGTAGGTCTATTGCCCTCACTAAGTCTGCACAAAAGATAAAGCTTCCCTTAAGTAGGGATATAACTAGTGGCTTCTTGTCCTGATAGTCATTTTTTAATTGCTGACCAAGCTCTTTAATTCTAGCCTCTAGGGCTTTCTGGTCATACATAATTTCCCATTTTCTTTCTTCTATATTCATTGCAACCTCCATATACTTGCTTCATGATGAATCAATATAATAATATTATAGCATACTTTCTATTTGTCGGAATATATCCATTAAAATTAAAAGAGGATATATGGGAGAAAAGGATAAAATAGATATTGACATGATATATTCAAATATTGTAATATATAAATATACAGAAAAAGACATATAAAAAGAATAATTTATAAGAGTATATATAGATATGGAGGTGAATCTATGGAAGAACTAAATGTAAATGCCCAGTCTCTAGTAGATTATGCAAATATACTAAAGGCCATAGCTCATCCAGCTAGGCTGTGCATAGTAAAGGGCTTGGTTAAGGATGGTCCTAGCAATGTATCCAACATGCACGTCTGTCTAGAGCTTGCCCAGTCAACAGTTTCCCAGCACCTATCAAAGCTCAAGGCAGCAGGTATTATCAAGGGTGATAGGAATGGTACAGAAATCATTTATTCCATAGATAATGATTTTGTGGCCGATATAGTAAAGACTATGAAGGACTAACAATGAAGGACTAATATAGTTAAGAAATACTGTGAAGGACTAAAGATTATTTAAGAAAGGTTATGAAGGACCAAATACAAGGCTTGGTTAGGTGGATCAAGGCTTGACCACATGCTTTAGCTTGTGAAATGAAAGTATCAACTTATAAGATTGAGAGGAGAAAAATATGAAAAAGATACTGATTGTAGGTGGAGTTGCAGGTGGAGCAACAGTAGCGGCTAGATTAAGAAGACTAGATGAAACATCTAATATTATAATGTTTGAGAGAGGTGAATACATCTCTTTTGCCAACTGTGGTCTACCATACTATATAGGCCAGGTAATAACTGAGAGAGATGCCCTACTAGTACAGACTGTGGAGGGTATGAGTAAGAGGTTTAATCTAGATATAAGAAACTTCAGTGAAGTTACTGCTATAGATCCTGACAAGAAGGAAGTTACAGTCAAGAATGTGCAGACAGGACAAGAATACAAGGAGTCATATGATGAATTGATTCTTTCGCCAGGTGCCAATCCAGTCAAGCCTCCAATTCCAGGACTTGCAGATGCTGATAATGTATTTACCCTAAGAAATATACCGGATACAGATGCTATCAAGGCCTTTGTGGATCAAAAACAGCCTAAGGAAGCAGTAGTAATCGGTGGTGGCTTTATAGGAATAGAAATGGCTGAAAACTTGGTTGAAAGAGGAGTTAAGGTCCACCTGGTAGAAATGCTTGACCAGGTAATGGCTCCATTTGATTTTGAAATGGCCCAGATCCTTCATGCCCACATGATAGACCACGGAGTTGACCTGGTATTGGGAGATGGTGTAGATTCTTTCAAAGACAATGGCAATACTATTGTATTAAAGAGTGGTAGGGAAATACATACAGACCTGACTATCCTATCGATAGGTGTTAAGCCTGAAAATGAATTGGCTGTATCTGCCGGCCTAGAAATGGGACCTAGGGGTCATATAAAGGTAAATGACAAGCTAGAAACTTCTAAGCCACACATATATGCCCTTGGTGACGCTATAGAAACTCAGGATAGGATATACGGTCAGCCAGCAAGTATAGCCCTAGCATCTCCAGCCAATAGACAGGCAAGAATTTTAGCCGACATTTTAAACGGTATAGACGTAAGATATAAGGGTGCCTTGGGTACGTCTGTTGCCAAGGTATTTGATATGACTGCATCGTCAACAGGTAAGAATGAAAAGAACCTTAGACAGATGGGTATAGACAACTACAAGGTAGTTCACCTTCACCCATTGTCAAATGCAGGTTACTACCCAACAGCTATGCCACTTGATTTCAAACTAATTTTTGAAGTACCAAGTGGAAGGATTTTAGGAGCCCAGGCAGTTGGTTATACAGGGGTTGAAAAGAGAATAGATGTAATAGCTACAGCTATAGCAGGAGGACTTACAGTTAGGGATTTAGAGGATGTAGAGTTGGCCTACGCACCACCATTCTCATCAGCTAAGGATCCAGTAAATATGGCTGGTTATGTAGCTACAAATATACTTGATGGCCTAGTGAAGACAGTTACAGTTGACAAGATAGATGATTTGCTTGCCCAGGGAGCCTTCTTAATAGATGTTAGGACACCAGAGGAATATGAGCTTGGTTCTATAGAAGGGGCAATCAATATACCATTAGACGAGTTGAGAGATAGGCTTGATGAAATACCTAAGGACAAGGATGTATATATAATGTGCCAGGTAGGTCTAAGAGGCTACCTATCTACTAGAATCCTGACTCAAAACGGATATAGGCCAATCAACCTTGATGGTGGCTATAGCTCATACTCACAGTTGAAGCTAAATGTAAATAAGGATTCAAATGCTGATAGCCTTGGTGGTTTGGGGATTGCTTGTACAGATAACTCAGATGTAATAAAGAAGTAGGCTAAAGCTAGATATCAAGGCCTACACTATGGATATTTTGAGGTTCCATATACAAAAATACAAAAAAAGCTTGAAAAATTTCTTATTCAAGGTATAATGGAAAGGTAGTGTAAAAAATCCAATGTAAGGAGATCCATTATGAAATATAAGACTAGACAGATTCGAGAAATGAATTTTTCAAGCATCGAAAGAAAGAAAGTTTTTGAAGCCAAGCAGAGGATAGCCGTTGAAAAGTTCGGCAATATGTTTGAGGATGATACCTTCTTTGCTCTTGAACTAGAGTTAAATCTTGATCTAAGGAAAGACTTAGACAAAGAGTACGATGTTAGATACAATTTGAATAGAAAAATGAATTAGTAATATCCATAGACTTAAAAATGGGGTCAGGCTAATATAGCCTGGCCTCATTCTCATATAAAAGGTCTTGGAGTAAATAAAAAGGGCACTACACGACCAAGCGTCATGTGTAATGCCCTTAAAGGTGACTAGCTATATAAGTCAGTCCCTATATTTAGAGTTATATATAAGTACTCCCCTTATCTTCAAGCAAGTGAAGATATACAAATATATGAAGTATTATTTCTCATCATTTTTCTTGTAGTTCTTATACTTCTTATAAGAAACATCCACTAGAGATTTTTCTTTGCTATGTGTCAACATTTCTAGTGCTTCAGATACCTTATAGAAGCCACCGCCCATAAATTCACCAGTTAAGGCAACATCAGGCTTAGGAGATTCCATAACATACCACATAATTGCATTGCATACTCTCTGGTTTCTACTCCTTGAGAAAAATTCATATATAGTATCACCAGCTATATCAAGTATTTTAGCATCAACACCAGTCTCAAATTTTACCCTATCAATTGCACTTTCATGAGGTAAACCATCGCCAATAATCTTACCCTTAGGTAAAGTCCATTCGCCCTTATCATTCTCAACTAGTAGAACCTTATTTGCGTAAAAAACAACACCACCAGAACAACGTCTCACTATCATTTTGAATCCCTCCAGTTTAATAAGTAATATTACTGTACCACGCATCTACGTGGTTATTATTTGATTTTGTACTTGAAATATAGTTTGTCCAAAGAAAGGACACAGGCCCTAATCACGTATTCCTTTTCAAAATCTGTCTTGTTTTTAATAACATTTTCTAAGACTTTTATACTGTTCCTATTTCCGATATCTCCTAAGAATTTTGCACAATACTGTCTGATTTGAGGATTGTCATCCATAAGTCCCATCTCTATAACAGAGGCACTAGTCGAGCTGCCAATTTTACCTATGGCTGAGTAGGCTATCCTCCTAAGATTTGAGTGACCCTTTTGAGTTAGGGGATAGAGGATATTTAAAAACCTGTCATCCCTAAATTCTCCAACGGTCCAGACTAGAACCATCAAATCATCAACATTATTAAGCTTTAAAATACCTTTATAGACCTGTCTTTTAAAAGCATTTTTATCCTTATCAGATAAATTTTCCAAAAACTTAAGGCGCTCTTCCTTAGTCAAGGTAAGGTAGTCCATGATTACATCGCAGTCACTATCCTTTTTGCTTTTTTGTTTCGACTTACGAATCTCAGTCTTGGCAGCGATCAGCTGTAGGTTGACCTCATCTTGTGACATATTCCTTACTCTTGCTATCTGAGGTACAGTTAGCGAGTCTCTATAAAGGAGATAAGTAATAAAGTAATCCTCAAGGTTGTCGACATTATCCCATCCTATTACCAAGTTTGTCCCCTCCTTAATGATTTCTAGGCCTAGTGAGAACTAGTACTACCAGGGCCTAAAAATTATATTATAATCTTATTCTATAAAAGTATACGATTTCCTTTTTATTGATAGAAATTCTTTATAAAATTTTTAAAATATTCCGAAATATTCAACGATTTGATTTAGAAATATTTTCTAGAAATGAATTACTTGACAGATAATCAGCCACTTTGTCAAAAAAAATCACTTATATGTGGTATAATAAGAATATTGAATGAAAGGGGTGTTTTGGTGGATACATACAGGACGATACACGACTATGGTACAGACCAGGTAACAATAGAAAAGTCCCTTTTCATCGGTTATGCCAAGCCGGTTGAAAGTGAAGAAGAAGCGAGGGCTTTTATAGCCGAAATTAGCACCAAACACAAGGATGCTACCCACAATGTTTGGGCCTATGTGATTGGACAAAATATGAATATACAGAGATATAGTGATGATGGCGAACCCCAAGGAACTGCCGGAATACCTACCCTAGAGGTTATAAAAAAAGAAGGCCTATGCAATGTTGTAGTAGTAGGCACCCGTTATTTTGGTGGAATCAAGCTGGGGGCAGGAGGCCTAGTTCGTGCCTACACGAAGACTGCAAAGATAGGCCTTGATGCAGGTCAGATAGTTGAGAAAATGCCCTTTATTGAAGTGGCTATCGGCTTGGACTACACACTATTGGGCAAGGCCCAAAATGAGCTGGCCAACAGGGGCTACCACGTAAAGGATATAGAGTATACAGATAGTGTAAACATTATAATTAACTGTGAAGAAGACAGGTTAGGAGACCTCAAGGCCTTGTTCATAGAATTGACTAGT
The DNA here is from genome assembly GCF_977045075.1 of Peptostreptococcus sp. Lineage (NCBI taxonomy): Bacteria > Bacillati > Bacillota > Clostridia > Peptostreptococcales > Peptostreptococcaceae > Peptostreptococcus > Peptostreptococcus sp. Next base: position 10,777 of record NZ_CDRRTB010000044.1, read on the forward strand.
GGCCAGGCCCAAATAGAGGAGAGAGGAAGCTTTTACCAGTCTGTGAAGGACGGAAAAATTTTATAGCTATAAATTTGCAAGTATAAAAATATGACTAAATTAATTGGAGGATTTTATGTTGACTAGAAGACAGCAGATAGACAAGACTGTAGAATGGATAAGGGCAAAGGTAGAGGAAGCCCATTGTAGGGGTGTAGTAGTGGGCGTATCAGGTGGTATAGATTCAGCTGTAGTTGCCTACCTAATCAAGGAGGCCTTTCCTGACAATTCCATGGGTGTAATAATGAACATTAAGAGTAACCCCCAGGACAAGATTGATGGTATGAAGGTTATTGATGGGTGTGGTATTGAATACCTAGAATTTGACCTTGACCAGCCACAGATAGAAATTTTAAATATGGTGACTGACAAGCTTAAGGACAAGGGCCTTTATAGGGAAGAGGCCTTAAAGATGACAGATGCCAATCTTAGGGCCAGGATCAGGATGTCTACAGTGTATACAGTGGCCAACAACCTAGGCTACCTAGTAGCAGGAACTGATAATGCTGCAGAAATACACACAGGCTACTTTACAAAGCATGGTGATGGGGGTGTAGACTTCCTACCGATAGCCAACCTTACAAAGGGTGAGGTATTTGAATGGGCCAAGGAATTGGGCATCCATGAGGACTTAATCAATAAGGCTCCATCGGCAGGTCTATGGGAAGGCCAGACAGATGAGAGTGAAATGGGAACTAGCTACAAGTATATAGATATGGTTATTGAGGGCAAGGCTGACCAGGTACCTGAAAAAGACAGGGCTATAATAGACAGACTTCATAGGATTAGTGAGCACAAGAGGGTACCAGCCGCTAGACCACCAATTTTCGAATAAGGGATATTAACGAATAGGAAAATATGTGATATAATGTTTGAGGACAATCCGTATAAAGTGTTTTAAATATATAAATAAGTAATAAGGAGTGAAATTATGGGTCGTATTCATAATATTGAAGGAAGAAAAAATAAGCAGGACGCAGCAAGATCTAATGTATTTACTAAGCATGCAAGGGCTATTGCAGTTGCAGCCAGAGAGGGTGGAGGAGATCCAGAATACAATGCATCTCTAAAGGCGGCCATAGTTAAGGCAAAGTCAGACAACATGCCTAATGATAATATAGACAGGGCCATCAAAAAGGGTGTTGGTGGCGGTGAAGGAGAAAACTACGAGTCAATAACTTATGAGGGTTATGGACCAGGTGGTGTAGCCATAATAGTTGAAACCTTGACTGACAACAAGAACAGGACAGCTGGTAACGTAAGGTATTACTTTGATAAGAACAATGGTAACCTAGGAACGCCAGGTTGTGTATCCTTTATGTTCGATAGGAAGGGACAGATCTTTATAGCTGCAGATGAAGCAGATGAGGATGAGTTGATGGAAATATCTCTAGACCTAGGTGCAGAGGACTTTATAGCTGAAGAGGTTGGCTACGAAATATTGACTGCTCCAGAAGACTTCAATGAAGTAAGAGATGGTCTAGAAGCAAAGGGATACAAGTTCTTGGCAGCTGACGTTAAGCTGATACCTCAGACTACAAGTGTCCTAGAAGAAGATGGTCAGATAAAGTCTATGGAAAAGCTATTAGACGTACTAGAAGAAGATGATGATGTACAGAATGTACACCACAACTGGGAAATGCCTGAAGCATAGGAAGGATAGCTATGGAAAGTATGAACATAGGTCAGGAATTTGACGTAAGGAAGTATAACATGTCTATGTACCAGATAGGTACATTTGTCTTTAACTATAGGGAAGAGGAAGAGGATGGTGAGAAGTTTGTTGAAATAGATGTTTATAAGCTAAGTCATCCAGTGGTTCTATACATAAAGACTTACAGGGCCCCTCATTTCGAGGAAACTCAGCCGGTAGGTGTTTGTGAAGCCCTATATGAAGAGTTCTACCTATCAGCAGACCAGGAGTCTGAAGAAGGTCAGGAGTCATAAGAGT
>NZ_CDRRTB010000045.1:0-12731 GCF_977045075.1 Peptostreptococcus sp.
CCTATCGCTACCATAAATTCTTTCAGTACTGATACCCATAGCTCTCAATTCATCAGTAACCTGTCTATTGATAGTATTATAACCACCAATTATACTTACTTCACTGACCCCTAGTCTTTTTAACTCTTTTATAGTTTCACTTGGCAGATAAGAGCTCTTAGTTAATAGTATTGGAGCGCCTTTCTTGCTTGCAAATAGAGAGGTTGATAGAGCATCTACAGTCACTTGACCAGATGCCAATACAGCCCTCTTGTTTGTCTTAGGGTATAACTTTTTACTTATTTTACAAGCAGTGTCATACCTGTTTTCACCTTCAAGACTAGTAATTTCAGACTTTGCAATTTCATTTTTTACATTAAGTGTTAGCTTGGCAGTCTTTTCAGCATTCATGGCAGGAATATACATTTTTATTATAATGCTTTTCTCAGGTTCGCCCTTTCTAATGAATTTAAAAGTATTTACCCCCTTATCTTCATTAGCAAGGTTTGCTTCCTTAAAATCTTCACCATTTTTCACATATAGCTTGCCTACACTAGGTTTATCAACATCATACCTTTTGAACGTTAATTCATATGTGGTTTGATCTTTATCCTTGTCATATTTTGTTACTACTTTATGGTCTTTAAGGAAAATATCTGCCATTGATTCCCTGTTGTTCTCATCCATGATTTTTGCATCAATATTTTTCTTGACAGAATTATCATTATCCTTTTCTTTATTTTTATCTTTGTCTTCGTTTTTATCCTTTTCTTTATTTTTATCTTTGTCTTCGTTTTTATCCTTTTCTTTATTTTTATCTTTGTCTTCGTTTTTATCCTTTTCTTTATTTTTATCCTCTTCTTTGTTTTTATCCTTTTCTTTGTTTTTATCCTCTTCTTTATTTTTATCTGCATTATCTATTTTGATATCTTCAGATGCTTTAAATTTTTCAATTGCCTTTTCTAATTTTTCTATCTGTTTTTTATAGTCGTCGTCATTTCCAGACACATTTAATATGTTTACAGATTCATTTATCACCTTATTAAGTTCATCGTAAGCGAGTTTAGATTTTTTACCTTGTTCTATTTTCTTAGCTATACTTATTTTGCTCTCCAAAGATTTTCTCGCCTGGCTAGAAACTTTTTCCGTCTTTTCTATTAGTGACTTAATAGCATTATCTATTTCTTTAATCAGCTCAGACCTTTTATCCTGTCCCCTCTTACTCTTTGTCTCTTTAAGATAACTTTTTGCTTCAGACAACTTATCCTTTAGATACTCCAATGTTTCATCAGTGTATTTGTCTGAATTTAATTTTACTTCTGCTTCGCTTACTACCTTTTCCAACTCACTAGTATCATATCTAAGTCTATCAGGTGAGTGTTGTAGTTCAAACTTATAATCATCTATCTTAGAATTTTGTATATCATCTCTAGCAAGGTATTCTTTCAGCTCTTTATAGCTATCTTCTGCGAATTTCTTTGCTTCTTTAACACTCTCTTGAGTATATTTACCTGATTCTGAATCTGATTTTAAATCTGCATCTGCCTGTCTTTTGACAATATCAAACTCTATATATAAATTAGGCTTTATAAGAGAATTAAATAAATTTTTATATGCCTCACTTACTTCATCTTTTGTGGAATTAATATTGTTACTAACTAATATTGCATTATTATAGGCAGACATTAGGTTTTCATATGGTTTCTCAGGTATAATATTTTTATAGACTTGATAATAATCCTTGTTTATGCTATTTATTAAGTTTATTAACTGAGTCTTATCCACTTCATTATCATTGTATCCATCAGTCTTTTTAGCATAATCTATGTCTAAGACTACTGTATGCGCGTGAGTCTTATCTCCAAAGACTGGTGTAGCAGAGTCAAGACCCAAATACAATTGTCGTGTAGACCCATCTACTGGAATTTCAACCTGAGTAGGATATTCGTATTCCTTATCAACTGATTCATACTTCATTCTTATCCTAGCTGTTGTTTTATTCTTAGCCTCAAACTTTTTACCACTCTTTTGATTTCCTTCAAAGTAGTATATTTTAGATATTACTCCTGTAGGATTACCGCCTTCTCCATAAAGTGGTCTTAGCTTCAGCGTCAATATTTTATCTGAACCATTGATACTTAGTTTGGCCCTATTTATAAGTGCAGGTGCAGCATGGGTTTCGGAATGACCATCCTCATGTAAAAACTTAACATTTACCGTATAGTCCTTAGATTCATTTTTTCCTGGTATATTTGGTTCTTCCTTATTACCGGCTCCATTGTCAGGCTTAAGATTTTCGTTGTCTGTTTTTACCTTTTCATCATAGTTGATGCTTAACTTATTATCTGTAATATAACGTTTTCCATCTACTTTTTCCTTAGAATCACAGTATGTTATATCTATTGGTAGAAGATCTTGCTTGCCATCTACATCTAATTCTATTTTTTCAGGACTATACAAAGCTTTTGATCCGTCTACAAAATCAACCTGATATTTTTTCCTTGTAATTGTGTTAGCTGGTTGAAGTATATTTTTTCTTGAATATTGAAATTCTGTAATTAATTTATCAATTTTATTATCACTCATGATAGGTTTTAAATACAAAACTAGTTTCTTACTCTTTCCACCTTCTTTAACAATATACTTTGCATCCTTACTTATAAATTTTGAAAAATCGGTGTTCTCGTGCCCATTTGGTTTTTGTAAATTTACCTTGATATCATATATAGCATCATTTTCTTGACCCTTATTTTTATCATCTTCAATTAAGTCATTGCTGTTTCCATCTTTTCTTTTCAAAGAATTTGCAGCATTCCTTAATTCATCATAAATTTCTTTTGTATCATTAGGAACCGGCATAGTGTTTTTAGTAGTCTCTAGCCATTTTTCCGCCCTGGTGAAAGCTACCAAAAATTTTGCATATGAATCAGATTCATAACTTCCTCTTTTATCCACCCTATCTTTAACTTTGTCATATAAGCCTTGTAGTTTTTCAGTATTATAACGTAGAACTGTGAAGCTTAAATTAGTGACCCTAGCCACATCTCCAACAAGGTCAGACAGGTCCTTATTATCCATACTTCTACTTATACGTTCGAGTTCACTTTTAAAATTTCCTAGACTCTCTTTAGTATAGATTTCAGGTGAATAAATAGAACTATCTAAACTGCTTTTCTGTTGACCAAGTTTTTTTGTTAATATACCTCTTGTCGTTTCCTTATATTCCGCATAATATATAGGCTTAACAATTTCATATAGTCTGGTTAAATCTTCCTCGCCCATATCTCTAAAGTCTCTAATCTCACGTAAAGCATCATCTATCTTCCTAGTCTCAGTAAGATCCATTATCTCACGTTTTATGGCATCGCCTCTCTTCATCCAAGCCTGAATCTTATTTTCAACATAGCCTTCTGGTCTTTTGTCTTTTAGGGATGTATTTACTTTTTTTAATTGACTATACTTTATATCTATTCCAAAAGGTTCACTTATAGTAACTTCTTCATTATTATTGTTTATGTATTTTAAGCTATTTACTACTAGATTTTCAGGTCCAACTTCTCCAGGTACTGTAACACTAAACATCGCAATATCACTGTCTTGTTCTACAGGTCTTATAGCAGTAATTGGTTTGACAGTTGCTATTCCGTTAAAGGAAATATGCTTGATAGATTTGACCATTTTTTTGTTCATTGACAGCATGATATCATGTTCATTTCCAGATTTAACTACGGCTACAATTCCAAATAATTTTTTTATTTCCGTATTATTTTCTCCCTTAGTATAGATATCTTGAGCTGGAGTATAAGAATTTACACTGGTAACTTTATATATATCAAAATCTGCCTCTTTACCTTCATAGTATCCATCTCGTTTAAGTTCATTAGACAAGGGAAAACACAAAGCAGTTTTTTCAAGCATCAAATCATCATAAAGTGATTTAGCTTGTGCATCCGTTAAATTTTCCAATTTCCCATTTATACGATATGCTTCCTGCCACAACTTCCACCATGGTGTATCCTGAATTGCAGCTTCATTCATTTTACTACCGTCACTAAATACATCAAAAGGAGTTCCATTGTCCACTGTTTTGATAAATATTGTACCTATATATCTATCACGGATACTCTTGTCAGATATAATCCCTTCTACCAGTTTTCTTAGCTTGGCCTTTATTTCACTCTCTTCTTTTCCATTTTGCAAAATACCTGAATTAGCACGACTTTCAACATGGTTAATTTCAGCAAAACCTGGTACTAGGGTTCCAGTTGTCATTATCAAAGACAGGGCAACTGTTGCCATTTTCTTGCTTATCTTATATTTTTTATTAAGCATAACTTCCTCCTTTTTTTCACAACTTTTTTAATATGCTTTTTCTGTCAGAATAACGTTTACATAATTATTAGAGTAGCGCTACCATTTTTATAATTATAAACATATTTCTACCAGAATATATATTACCATAGTTTAAATGCGATTACAAGTCATAATTATTCTCATCCATACCTTCTTATTTGTTATTTAATTATAAATATAGTAATAAAATTTAACTTATTTTGGACTAGATAGAAATTATGCTAATATAATATTTTAAATATTTCTTTTTCCTTTACTTATACAAGAAAATTAAGGTTTAAAAAAAGAGGTTACGCATTCATTTACATATATCTTGAATGCACAACCTCCAAAATGAGATCTACTTATGTATAATCTCTCCTATATTAAATTTACAAATCATAGTATAAACTGCACAAACTACTTAAGTCCTGCTAATATTGATTCGATCTTTTCCTTAGGCATAAAACCTATTTCTCTTCTTACTTCCTTACCACCCTTGAAGAAAACTACTGTTGGTACAGTACTTACACCGAACTCCTGAGCCAACTCCATGCTTTCGTCAACGTCAACCTTAGCAAAGTAAGCTGAGTCCTTATGTTCTTCAGCTACTTCACTAAAAACAGGTGCTAGCATATTACATGGTCCACACCAAGTAGCAAAAAAGTCTACTACTGCTATACCTTCATTTTCCTTTACATTCTTTACGAAATCCTGTACCTTAATTACATTTGCCATATTTATATCCTCCTAAATTATATTCATCAAATATCATTTTATCAAATATTTTTGAGTAAGTATACCAATATTCTAATGATACCTGAAAAAAGTCATTTGAAACATATTTCTTCATTTTTCACTTATTAATAGCTCATTTAAGAAATATAAAATACCGTTAAAGCTACCTAACTTTTCCTACATCAATCTACTTGGTAGATTGAAGAGTCGTCATTTATTCTTTATTATTCTTATCAGTATTTATTTTTTCATTCTTTTTCTTATCATTCTTTTTCTTATCATTCTTTTTATTAGCATTTTTTGTCTTGTCAGGCTTTGACTTTTGTTTTATTGGCTTACCCTTAGGTAGGTCAATACTAAAGCTAGTTCCCTGACCAAGCTTTGACTGTACCCTTATATTACCATATAGGGTTGTTGCTATTAGTTTGGCAATAGAAAGACCAATACCAGACCCTTCAACCTCAGTAGCCCTAACAGAATCACTCCTAAAAAACCTTTCGAAAATCCTCTTTTGGTCCTTATCTGAAATACCTATTCCTGAATCCTCAACCAAAATCAAGACCCTGTCCCTGCCCTTATCACTAGCCGTAATAGAAATTTTATCGCCTGCCTCAGTATATTTAAAGGCATTGTCGACAAGTATTCTAATTAACTGGTTAAGCTTTGTCTTATCTGTGTAAATTATCTTATTTTTCATTTTAATTTGGTAGTTAAAGGATTTTTCCTGGTAGTCGGCTATCTCTAGATAGCTTTCAAAGGTTTCCTTAAAGAGGTCTTCTAGGTCTACTCTACCAATATTAAGCTTGACTATAGACTCCTCCTTAGTTAGAGATAGGAGCTCATTTATCATCTTTTTTAGCTGCCTCGTCTCCCTCATAGCCACTGCGATAGTCTCTGCCTCGTCTTCTATAGTAACGTCTGGCTGCTTTAATAGGGATTCAAGCTTTGACTGGATAATAGCTACAGGCGTCCTAAGTTCATGTGATGCATCCTGGACAAACTTAACCTGGTTATTCCACGATATTTCTATTGGCTTGAGGGCCTTACTAGATAGGTACCTGGCTATTACGTACACTAGTAATAGGGATAGTATATCTACCAATATTAAGAGTGTTACCATATTTCCCAAGCTCTGAATTTCCGAGTCAATATTTCTCATAATTTTGAACTTGTAGTCATCATCATCCTTGACTAATAGACTCCTAAAATTGTATCCGTTTATATTCTCATATGTGAAGCCGAACTCTTTTACCATACTTTCTTCAGGTAGACTAATACCAAAATACCTGTTCCTAGTATAATATAAGAGAGTCTTACCCTTGTATATATATAGGATATCTTTTGGGTCCTGTAGACTTATAGGCTTTAGGATTGAATCTTTGCTATACTGGTCCTTTATAAAGTGGTACTCCTCAGCTATATTATTGTCAATACCATCTATAAGACTTATGCTAAAATAATTGTATATAAAGCAGCTAACCAAAATCATAAAGACCTCAACTACACACATTATGGTCAAAGTGAGCTTCCTTTTGGTCTTGTCAAAAACATTATTGTTTATCATCCAGTATATAACCAACCTTTCTCTTTGTCTTTATGTATTTATCATAATCATACTTGGATAATTTTTTTCTTAGGTTACTCACATATACTTCTACAATTTCAATTGTAGCATCTGAATCTATCCCCCAAATCCTATCATATATTTGCTCCTTCAATAGGATTGAGCCCTTATTTAGAACGAAGTACTCTAGAAGTTTAAACTGCTTGTTTTGTAACTCTATTTCCTCATCATTTATATATACACTATTCTTTTCAGAATCTATTCTTAGGTCCTTGAATTCCAGGTACTTCTTGTCCTTTATCTTTCCGTTAGTCCTAAGTATAGCGTATACCCTAGCTACTAGCTCATCCATATAAAATGGCTTAGTCAGGTAGTCATTTGCACCAAGAGTAAAGGCTTCAACCTTGTCATCAAGGGCCTCCTTGGCAGTCAATATTAAGATTGGAGTATCAATACCATCCTTCCTAGCCTGGTTTAATATTTCTATGCCTCCCATATTAGGTAGCATAAGGTCTAGTATAACTAAATCATATATCCCCTGAGAAATTAGGTAAAGACCCTCTTCACCGTCACCACAAGTTTCAGTGTCAAAATGCTTTGAAAGTTCCTTTTCTATATCCTTTTGAATCGTTTTATTATCTTCAACTATTAGTATCTTCATAGTTTTCCTCCCTATCAACACTCAATTATAAATATCAACGGCTAAACTTGACTAGCCAATTTTAATTCCCTACTATAAAATAATTTCATTTTTTTGTTTGAATATCATATAAGCCTATTTTATCATTATTAGTAGAAAATATCCATACATACCCTTATAATATATGTTATAATATTCAGGAATAAGTAGAGGAGGTCAACCATGTCTAATAAACAAATAACTTTTAAGGAGCTACTTGAACCAGTAAATTCAAATGATGTAAAAATATCTGAAAAGATAAATAAAACTAATAGAAAAAACGCTTCAAAAGAAGAACTTTTAAAGAATATATCTGGTAAGTCAACAAGTAAAACAAGACCTAAGCGTCTTAGCTCTCAGGATAATAAAGCTAATACAAAAGCCAAGACTTCTACTAAAGCCAGGGCTACAAGTGATACTAAGACCCTAAAAAATGCTAGCATCGCAAAAGTAGCTAAGACTACCAGTAAGAATAAAACCTCAAGGGTTAGCTTTACCCAAGATGAATTGGACAAGCTATGTGAAGTATATGACTGGTATATGGCTATCAAAGACCTTGACCCTTTAAAGCAAGTAAAACAAATTGAAAATACAAATATTAAAATAGAGGAAGATATTATAAAGCAAGCCAAAAAGGTCTCCATAACTATTGACCAGGATGTATGGGAAAACTTCTCTACCCTAGCTACAAATATCTCTCAAAAAAAAGGACCCCTACTTACTGAGATACTAAAAGAGTACCTTTTAAAGCACAGGGATCTATACTAAGTTCAACTAGAATATTTCTAATAAAAAAGATCGATAACACCCCCCATTAGGGGGGATTTTTTATGCCATCGACCTAAAATTCAAATTTTTATTTAATTAGAAGTGGATTCCTTCCTTGGCTAACTTAGCTTCAAATTCCTTATCATCAACATCAATCCTCTTACCAATTATTCTAAGTCCTACTGCAGATGCAGCTATGGCAACTGGTAATACGATATAGTATGGAACACCCATACCTGCTGGTAAATAACCAAATAATATAGTTATAACACATATAAAGATAGCATAAGGCATCTGTGTATTAACATGGTCAATGTGGTGACAACCAGCACCCATTGATGATAGTATTGTAGTGTCTGAAATCGGTGAACAATGGTCGCCGAATATAGCACCTGTCAATACTGCTGAAGTTGCTACTACTACATAACTCATATCTGGTGATAGTGAGTGTGCTAGTGGTATTGCTAGAGGCATCAAGATACCCATAGTACCATAGGCTGTACCAGTTGAGAAAGATATAATAGCACCTAGTATAAAAATAATACTTGGTAATAGGAATGGTGGTATTGATCCAGATAAGTATCTGATAAGGAACTTAGCTGTTCCAACTTCCTTGATTACTGAACTTAGAGACCAAGCAAGTATCAGGATAACACCTGTAATCATCAAAGTCTTCATACCATCTACCCAAACTTCAATTGCTTCAGACATTGTATAGATTTTCTTAATCTTTGCAATGATTATTGAAACAATAGATGAGAATATAGCAGACTGGAATAGTGCAACAGAAGCATCAGAAGATGAGAAGCACTGTCTTACTGAAGAGAATGAGAAAGGACTCGCATTAATTGACGCTATTAAAGCTGTATCTTTTCCACCCATTATAGTTGAGTAACCACTATAGTAGAATGCTATTAGCGAACTGACAATCAATACACCTATAGGTATGATTGCATTCCAAACACTTAGCTTAACACCTTCCTTTGGTGCCATATCATCTAATTCTTCAACACCCTGGTCTAGGTCAGTTGTTACATTCTGTCTTCTTCTTGCTATATATTCTGCCCTTCTCATTGGTCCAAATTCTCTAGCCATATAAGCTGTAATCAAAATGAAGGCCAAGATTAATATATTATAGAACCTATATGGTATAGTACTTAAGAATACACCAAAGGCATCTGTATCTACATGTATACTATTAAAAGCATCGTGTATCAAACCAACTTCCAAACCTATCCAAGTTGATATGATAGCCAAACCTGCTATTGGAGCAGCTGTTGCATCTATTACAAAGGCAAGCTTTTCTCTAGATATATTCATTTTGTCGAATACCGGTCTCATTATAGGACCAACGATTAGTGAGTTGGCATAGTCATCGAAGAATACTAGGATTCCTAATAACCAAGATATTGTCTGGGCACCCTTTGCTGTCTTTGCTCTTTTGGCAAGTGCTTCAGCTACAGCCTTTGCTCCACCCATCTTACCTACTAGGTTAATAACACCACCTATACATAATACCTGTAAAACTATACCTGCATTCCATGGATCTGCTAGTGAGTGTAGGGCCCTAGATATGAAATCAAGGAAGGCCAATACTATACCAGATAAGACTCCCTTACCCGATGATAGCTGTAGTATTAGAGATCCTGACATAACCCCCAAAAATAAAGATATAACAACATTTCTTGTAATGAATGCCAAGACAATTGCTAGCAATGGCGGTATAACTGTTATAATTCCTAATTTTAATGAATTCGCCTGCGCTATCTGATCAATTTCTGCGGCATACGATGGCACTGCCATCAAGATTGTCATCATTAATGTGACGATCAAAATTCTTAAACTTCTTCTGTTCATAATAACCTCCTATAAAATATAATTCATTTTTGTAATATCCTCAATAGAAGATTTATTGACACCAAGTAATATAAAAAACGTCTCGGATGGACATCCGAGACGTTTGAAAACATACTCAAATGATAGCCCAACACAAATACTTGTGACAGTGATACGCATATTCTACGTACCCCCAGCTATACAAGCCTAAAGCTGCTTGTATGCTTCGGCAATTGTTCCTTTCCTTGTGGATGCTTTAACCCTTTTATCAAGTACTAATAACAAGTGCGCCTCTACCTTCTATATTCAATTACTAACGCTAGTATACACTATGTAATAAAAACTTGCAAGCCCTTTTCTGCTTTTATTTCAAATTTTTAACAAGTCTATCGTATTTTGCAACATCTACCTATACTTTGGTATATTATAGCTCATTGATCCTATATTATTTGAGTAAGCTGCTATATCAGCCATCTTATTGGCAATAGCACTTGGCCACCTTACATCAGATGCATACTGGTGGTAAATAATACTTGGATTCCACTTCATGCTGTATAGGGTATTCTGATTGTACTTGCTGCTATGAATATACCTACTAGCAATCCAAGAAGCTGCTCCATCTATACCAGACGCTACACTTGTCCAACCATTATTATAGGCTGTAGCACTACCACCTGCAAGAGCATTACCATCTACAGCTCCAATACCAAAGAAATTATAAACAGTCTTTCCATTATATACAGTTCCTTGGGCTAGTTTTGAAGTTCCATAGCCAGTCTCTATCATTGAATGGGCCACCAGGTATAATACATTTATATTATTCTTCTTAGCCGCATCTATAAAGGCCTGCCCCTGGTTATAAAATACATTACCAGACTTACAGTACTTAGCTAAATATGCATTCAGCTGGCCAGCTGTTATATCTTCTGTATACCTATCTAGCAAGGCAAACTGCATGATAGTAGATGCATCCATATGTCTAGATGGATCCATGTATGACTTTAACTCATCTCTTGTTACCTTTCTCCAACCACCTGCAGTTAAGGTATTTAAAGCCTTAGACATCTGCATATCAACATGTGCGTCAAGTGTCATACCCATATCTATGTAGTTGGTATTTCCAGTTGAAACATTAGCCTGACTCTTGCTTGTACTTATGCTTAAATCTTCATTTTCAATATTATTGTCCTGATCTGGATTTTCAACTTCTCCTGTATCCTTTAGGTAATAAGAGGATACATAGCCTACATATCCATTATAACGGACCTTGTTCCAACCATTTGTAGAAGAGATATATTCAACCATATCACCCTTACTTAGGTCTGCTAGCTTTTCACTTAACAAATTGGCAGACTTTCTTATACTTAGGTTATTAGCCATAACCATCATTTTACTACCTACACTTGTCTTAGAAGTAGCTGATGAACCAGATAAAAACCTAGTTGAAAGATAGCCAGTTTTTCCATTGAATGATACCTTGGTCCAGGCAGATCCTTCTTCAATAACAGTTACCTTATCACCCTTTTTTAAGACCTGGATGACCGCAGACTTAGTATTAGCTTCCTTCCTAAAGTTCAGGGTATCACTAGTCACAGTCTTTGTAGTAGTAGCTGGACTAGTCTTTATATTATTAACTGTTTCAGACTTCTCTGCTATAGCAGATTCCTGAACCCAACCATCTTTATTATTAAATTTAATATTAACCCAAGAATCCTTCTTAGAAAGTATCTCAACTTCGTCTCCCTTCTTCAAGACAAACTTAACACTTTCATTCGAACCTGGGTTTACTCTTATATTTACATATTCGTAATTAATTACACCAACCTGTCCGGCTGCGAAAGCTGAAGCACCAAATAGTGGCAAAACAGCCAAAGCAGATAAACCTATTTTAATATTCAAAAAAACACTTCCTTTCTGAGTACTTTAACCATTATAGCAAATAATTACAAATTTGTAAACATGATAAGTTACAGAAAAGTAACATCTTTGAGTTTTTTTATTTTTATCAATTATAAATAATATATTTAAGAATGTATTTTTTTCTGTTTTTTTACAATAAATTGTAACCTCCTATATTTTATTGAAAAAAGCTCTTTAAATCATGCTTAAGATGTGATACAATTAATATATGAAATGTGTTCTAAAGTAGTTTTTTTTATGATATTGCATTTCAGTATAATATTCATTTTATGGATATTTAATTTTATATAAAAGGAGGAGACGAAAATGGAAGATAGAGGGTTGGCACTACTTTTACTTGAGAATTTTAATAGGTTCGATAACCTGATTAAAAATGTCACAAACACAGGTATGAAGAAAATTCAGAAGCTTACTTCTAAGCAGTTCTTTACATTGCAGCAGATTAGTAAGTATGAGAAAATTGAGCTTAAAAACCTGAGCAAAGATCTTTATGTCTCTACATCAAGTCTATGCATCCTTCTTAACAAGATGGTTGCTGCTGGTTATGTTTTTAGGGAAGAAGATCCAAGAGACAGGAGAAATACTTTCTACGGCATCACTGAAGATGGGAGAAAGGTATTGAAGGAAGAAGAATTTAGAATCACATCAACTTTGGTTGAACACATGAGTGGTTTTGATGAAAAGTTCAAGAAAAATTTAGAAAAAAGCTTGTCTGTTTTAGTTAAAACAGCAGAAAAGCTATACTAATATTGATACCTATGTTATCCTAGTTGCTTAGGCTAGGATTTTAAAGGTTGTATAATATTTAGCGTTGGTGAGAGAAAATTCTCTCCCAACGCTAAATTTTTTGCAAAAAAATAGGAACACACATCAAATCTCATGTATAATTTAAATCGTCAAAAAAAAAATAATAAG
>NZ_CDRRTB010000046.1:0-12660 GCF_977045075.1 Peptostreptococcus sp.
CGCATTTCTTCTGTTATAATAGACATGAGAGGACTCCTTTACTTAATGGTTTTGTCGATATTACTATTGTATCAGAGTTCCTCTCTTTTTTTATTCAATTGTGTAACATATGTTATAGCACATTACATTATTTTCATGTTAGTCTTAACCTATTATTCAATTAAACTAATTAAAGTGAAGCAGTTTGTACATTCATAGAAACTATATTTACATTCATCTTACTTCGCGTATGAGGTCTGGATCCAATTTAAAAATAAATCTTTTTTTACCATCATGAAATCCGAAATAACTATTTTTCTTATCTAAATCATCCCTAGCGCTAAATAAGTAAGCATAGTCTCCGAGCATTACGCCTTTCTCCTTTAAAGTGGCTACTTCTTGTCCGGTCAATTCATAGCAAAACTCACCCGAACTGCTTATTGGGGATTCTTTTGCTATTTGCCCTACCTTCAAGACTAATTTGGACTTTAGACCCTCTACCCCTCTTACTTTGACATATAAAATTCCGGCTACATTAAAGCCCTCATCGTATTCACTTGGATTTAAAAGTGCAAACTTATTTTTATTATCTTCAACAAATTTTTTCATTGCCTTGGCCTCATAGAGATTTGCCTCGCTTACTAAACATTTATATTTTGAAATTTGTACAACTGAATTGTTTCTTACTAATACATCTTCGACCAAGTACTTGTTCTTGTATTCCTTATTGACACTGTATACCCTACACCCATATACTAATATAGCCACCACAGCCATGATTGTTATCAAATATTTTTTTAACTTTATCATAACGATTACCCATCTATCCTTTTTAATCTACCATTGTGCATTTCAAAAACACTATCAAGGATATTTTCAAATATATTTTGTTTGTGAGTGGCGATTATTATTGTCTTACCTTTAGCTTTTTCCTCCTCCAAAAGTTTGACAAACACATCAATGCTTTTTTTATCCAATCCGTTCAGGGGTTCATCAAAAATCATCAAATCTTGATTTTCCATCATGGCCTGAATCAGAGCCAATTTTTTCTTCATTCCAAGAGAGTATTTTTTGAACTTCATATCCTTATGTCTATAGATATCGAACAATTTCATGTATTTTAATATTTCTTCCTCTCCTATTTTTTTATTTATATTAGCCAAGTAAGCAAGGTTTTCAAAACCAGAAATATTCGATTGCATACCATTTTGTTCAATACAAACCCCGATATCTACAGGAAATTTCTCGTTAAATATCAGCTTTTTGCCATCTATTAAAATCTCTCCACTCGTCGGGAATATCAATCCGGAAAGTGCACGCAACAGCATTGTTTTTCCAGAACCATTACCACCAACTATCAGGGAAAGGCTACCCTTTTCCAGTGTCAAATTAATATTATCCAAAACAGTCATTCCTTTTATTATTTTGGTATAGTTATTCACTTCTATATACTTCATCAATAAAACTCCCTTCTGCCAAGAACCACCTTATTCATCAAGACTAAAATTACAAGCATTACTAGACAGGCTAGGCAATATACGAGTACTTTTACTTCTACGAATTCTTGGGAAAATACTCCAGAAAATACTTCCGAATTTATGGACATGGATATAAAAAATGGAAGGCCAATGCAGTAATTGTCGTTAATCCTGCATGTTATCATTATGCTGATTAGCATATTTATCATGGAAATGAATAATAATAAACATACCATGGATAAGAGGCCTCTCCCCAAATCTATAGTTCCTATACATAAAAACAATATGCCATTTATTACTACTACAAACAAAAGTGAATATGCAAGAATATATGAAATATGTTTAGAATAATATCTTCCTATATTCCTGTTTCTAACATACTTGTATATATTTCCTGAGTCAATAGTTCTCTTTTGCATGCAATGACTAATCAGTATATTTAAAAAGATCAGACTGGCTATAAAAACATTCGCCCTGATTCTTAAGAAAAAACTCCCGCCATAATCTAAATAATATACATCATTTACACTCCTATTAAAACTATAGCTACTCATACTATATAAGATTATCATCAATAATAGTAAGGAGGCTATAAAAATAGAAAAATTAAATTTTACTCGCAATTTACCCCCCACTATAGTATCTCCTTTTCAAATACAAGTTTCTTGAGCACTATTTCCAATAAAAACATCAAAAAAATACACACTATTATACTAATATTTATAGTTTGAAAAACAGGCCAGCTCTCGATATTGTTTATAAGTGTCCCTGTGCGTATAATCACATACAAAAAATTAGCTCCTATTACTCCACCTGCCGACATTATTTTATTTTTAAAAATATTGTTCAAACAAAAATATACTAAACCAGACAAATATGATGAAAAGAAAATAGTAAATGCACTAGGTAAAATGAGCTCTACTATATCAAGAAAGGTCATATTAATCAAAACCAACCTCGCAAACAATATAATAACCACAACGTTGATTGACAAAAATATCAATGTCAACCATCTTAATTTTTTTATTATATCTTCATAGATGCTTTCTCTCGATACCCTAGATATCAGTTCAGGGTTTATAATACCGAGCCTTTTACCAGTATAGAGCATATATATTAGAAACATAAGAGAAAACATTATACTCTTATCTCTAATTTGATATATCGTATTTACAAGTAAATCTTTCAAGTTTGTATTAGCATCTTGCAGTGAAAATGCATAGTCTGATTTGTAATAGTACCATAGTACGAGACTCACTATAATCACATGTATAAATGCTGTTAGTAGAAGTTCCTTTTTCTTAAAATATATCATCTTTTATTACTCTCCTATTATACAAAATAGTCAAGACCAGCAAAGGACACAAAATAAAAGCTATGATCCCGGGAATACTCTCCAAACTTGCGTTGAAGTAATTCATTATATGAAATAGCTTTATATCATAAAAAAATGTACCACAAAATTCTATAAACACTGTTATCAGAAATGGTATCATTAACTCAATATTTTTGTTGCTGTTTATGTACACTTTGGACACCATTGTAATTGCACTTATCATGCAACCATAAATAAAAAATGGAATTGTTGATAAGAATATATAAATTGTAGGACTAGAATTGACAAAGGCAGTAAATAAATTGGCCTTTTTTACGAGTACAAAGAAATCACTTGGTATATATGGCACATTCGTCAACAAAAATACTGCAACTATTAAAATAGGAAGTATAGAAACTATACCTCCCATTATCAAGGAAGAAATATACATTTTTTGAAAGTATTTTTTTCTTCCATCCTTTCTATTTATTAGGCACTCATAAAGACCACTATTCATATCCTCATAAAATGCCTTTGAAGCCACTATCGAAATAAATAAAGGATTAAAAATATAGTATAAGAATGACATCTCTGACTTATAGGTATCTGGACCTGTAATTACAAAGGCACATATTCCAAAATTTTTGTAACTTCCAGTCTTAGATAGGAATTCTATTCCCAATACAATACTAAATAAGACCAACAAAATGAAATTTTTGTTATATATGCTTCGCTTAATCACGCCTCTTATCATATTTTCAACCTCCACTATATTGAGTCTGGAGACCACAATCCCTTTGCGGATGAATTTGAATCAAAACCAAATGTCAATCTAGCAGCATGAGATACATTGTCATAGCTACTTGCATTGGATCTAATGTAACCAGACTGTCCTTTCAATAGATTTATACTCCCTCCACTTCCATATGAAAACTCCCACCTACCTGATGATGTAGGTTCTGCCACATTACATGTTATTTTTCTATTTCTTATATTTGTTGATGTGTGCACAACCTTACTATACGATGGTGTATTGTCCAATTTTTTTCTAGAACTTGAAAAAACCCAGTTTGAGTGAAACATACTCGAACCCCAATTAGCAACCCATGTAGTATCAGTATTATCACCTGCAAAGGAAATCGTCCCCACAGAGCATAAAACTAGAGCTAACAATATTGTCTTAATTTTCTTTTTTTTCATAAAATAACCACCTTTCTGATTTTATTATTAATTACTATTATTATATAATTATTTATTCTAAAAGTCAATGTATTTATTAAAAAATTTTTTTCACTTTCTCTTAGTTGTCAAGACATATGTTACACTTTGAGAAATACTCGGATACTATTTCATTAGGACTTTTAAAATTAAGACTGATCTTAGCTGTGCTATTATATCTTTGCATATGCTTTTTTGCAGCCGTTTTCAGCTCTTTTTCACTTCTAAATTTTTTTCTACCATAGAGTATTTTCCCATCTTCTCTATGACTTCGTTCTACTTTTCCATTTTGCCATGGTGAATATGGTCTTGTCCTTTTTATCTTCATTCCCAAATACTCAGCAACTAATTGAAATCTTGTTTTTCTATTGGTCTTTTCTGCGTCATTTACGAATTCGTATCCATTATCTACTTGTATTGTATTTATTTTAAATCCCATATTCTTTTCTAATTCAAGCAAATATTTGCTAGTTTCATAGGTACTTTTTTCTTTGACTATTTTAAGAACCCTTTTTCTGCTATATTCATCTATTGCAGTTATTTGATAATATCTATCTCCATAGCTAGGAAATCTTACACATTCTTCCGGCACATATTTGATATCCACCTGTACTTTATCGCCAGGGTATCTACCATCCATTCCTTCATACTTTGTGTAGCTTTTACGACGTATTTTCGGCTTTATATAGCCCCTCTTTCGTATTTGTTTGCATATACTTCCAAAACTTCTTGTGTATCCATTTCTCTTGCATCTCACATATACTTCTGCAAGACCATATATACCATTACGTTGAGCATACGACGAATTAAGCCAAGTTCTTCCTCATTATGGGCATTTGGGCTCTTGTGAGGTTTTCTTGATTTTAAGGCAAGACTTCGTACATCTCCATCATATTTTTTTAATTGGCGATATACAAACTGCCTATTGGTATGATATCGTCTAGCTGCACGTTTTACACCATTTTTTAAAGCATATTCACATAAACGCTGGCGAAAACGCATTTCTTCTGTTATACTTTTCATGAGAGATACTCCTTTTTGATATTGATATTGATATTGTTTTTTTTGTTAGAAACTATTATATCAAAGTATCTCTCTTTTTTTATTTATTTCTGTAACATATGTCTTATCACATTACAATTTTTTAATTTTTTTGAATTTACTTCTTGTTTCAAGAAATTTCATAGACTGATATATTATTTCTATGTCCTAGCCCATGGTACTAGGTTAACCTGACCAAAGCTTAGGTCTTTAAATCTATCAGTATACTCGCCCCTATAATTTATTAGATATAGTATAACCAGTTCTATGTAGTTAATACCTAGTAGAGTTATATTCCACATGTCTTCAAATTCCAATTTATTATTTTGCTTAGACTTACTTGGGTGGACTACGGTATTTCTATAATAGGTTATCAGGTCTATCCCATCTTTAAAATCGTCTACAAGGTCTGGTTGGAACTGGTCTATCCTAGCTATGCTTGTATCAAGGCTACATTCCTTAAGAAGCCTCCTGATATTATGCTTGGCAGGATTCCTATCATATTCAACCGTATTGAATACTTCCTTCATTTCTACTAAGACCACATATGAAAGCATCTCGAGAGCAGTCTGTATAGATATTATATTATTGTCTATATTATTACCATTTAAGGCTTCAAGGTACCAGTCAACTGTGTTGTCTATGGCAGAACTATAATATGTATCTTCAAGTCTTTTGCACATAAGTGAAAGGTATTTTTCAATGTTATGGTAATTTGAAATAGTAGATGTCCAATTAAAGACAAAACGGTAGTCTGATGAATAATTTCTACACCACTCCCTATAGGCATTCTTGTCCCCATTATAACCAAAGGCATTTAGGATATTAATATACCTGCCACAGAGGAAGGATAAAGCTGTTGATAGGTTATTTAAAATATACCTTACCCTCTTGGTTTTGACCTTACTAGCATCTTTTTTATATATCCTACCTGTATGGGTGATTATATTCCCCGTTTTTGACACTAAGTTATTATGCATTTCCTTATTATACTTATAGCTCTTGTCAATTACTATAGTATACTCATTGACATCAAACTCAAGTCTTGCTGCATAGACTAGGTCACCATGTCTAACTAGCTTGCCTGGCAGCTTGTCCATATTTAGAATATCAAACTGTAGGTAGTCTACATCTGTATCCTTTGACTTGATCAATATATCATTTATATAGCCATATAGGTCTCCATTTACAGTTTGAGTTATTTCAGCGTTTATGACCTTATAGCCTGGTATTTCAATAGATATTTCCTCCATAGAAAGGTCATCAATATAGTCTGATATAGTTTCATATTTATAAACGCTAGCCCTGAAGTTTATGGAAACGGGATCACTTATCTTATAGTAGATAGTTCCTTGACACTTAATATCATATGTCCCATATATATAAAATCTACCCTGGTATATTATCAGGTCTTCATTGATGTCATTATCATCATAGATAGAGATAAATGATTCATTACTTATATCCAATATTATCTCTCCTTCCAAAAAATAAGTACCCTACTTATTTGTAGAGTACTTATATTATACTATCTTTGTGCATTTAAATCAATTGGTTTGAAAGATGAACCATATAGGGAGTCTTCCCTTCCCTCGGTTTCTCTGAAAGCAGTCGATAGCATTAATTTGATTCTATTTAACTGGTTCACTGACGTAGCCGATGCATCATAATCTATAGGAATTATATTGGCCTTAGGGAAGTCCTTCTTAATACCCTTGATTACCCCCTTACCTATAATATGGTTAGGTAGACATCCAAATGGCTGCATACATACAATATTGTTACATCCAGCCTCTAAAAGTTCTAGCATTTCTCCAGGTAATAACCAGCCCTCTCCGGTTTGGTTACCTAGGGATACATAAGACTTAGTTAATTCTGCCAGATTATCAATCTTTTTAGGAGGATCAAACCTCTTACTTGCCTTGAGGGCAGACGTATAGGTAGCCATGTAAGTTTCTAGTATCTTTACTACTGCCTTACTAGCAACCATACTCCTCCAAGATCCTTCTAGGTTCTTGTGCTTATATATGTTATTGTAAGCACAGGCCATAAAGAAGTTAATCAATTCAGGAACAACTGCTTCTGCCCCTTCTCTTTCTAATATACCTATAAGGTCATTGTTGGCAATAGGGCTAAACTTTACTAGTATTTCGCCAACTAGTCCAACCCTTGGTTTAACCTCATCAGTTATCTCAAGATTATCAAAGTCTGAAACAATATCTTTTATATTCTTCTTGAACTGCCTGATATTGGCATCCTTAAGTGAGTCCTTACATTTATCACACCATTTTTCATATAATAGATTTGCACTACCCGGTATACTCTCATAAGGTCTAACTCTTAGTAGGACCTTCATTAAAAGGTCACCATAGACTGCACCCATAACTAGCTTATGTAGGACCTTCATATTTATCTGGTCCCTGAATCCATTGTCTTCTATACCCTGGGCACTAACAGACACTACGGGTACATTAGGGAAGCCTGCGGACTTTAGGGCCTTTCTAAGGAATGCAATATAGTTAGTTGCCCTACATCCACCGCCAGTCTGACTCATTAGTACTGTTGTGTTGTCAATATCATATTCACCAGATTTCAGGGCGTGTATAATCTGACCAATTACTATAATAGCCGGATAGCAGGCATCATTGTTTACATACCTCAAGCCTTCATCAATTATTTCAGATGAGTTATTATTTAGTATAACTATATTTAGACCTGAATCCTGCATAGCTCTTTCAATAAACTGGAATTGAACTGGGGCCATCTGTGGTGCTAGCAGTGTATGCTGGGTATTTAACCTTGTATTTTTCTGGTATTCTACCTTTTTTTCATCTAACTGTGATGGCTTTACTCCACTTTGTTCTCTTTCACTTATTGCTGCCTTCAAAGACCTCAATCTTATCTTAGCTGCACCTAGGTTGTTACCTTCATCTATCTTGATTACCGTATGTATCTTGGACTTTTCACTAAGGATATCCTCTACCTGCTCTGTAGTTACCGCATCTAGTCCACAGCCAAATGAATTTAACTGAACCATATCTAAGTTGTCATGTTCCTTACAGAACTGTGCCGCCTTATATAGTCTTGAGTGGTAAACCCACTGGTCAACTACCCTTAGTGGCCTATCCATCTTAGCCAAGTGGCAAATTGAGTCCTCAGATAGGACTGCCATACCCAATGAGTTTATCAATTCAGGTATACCATGGTTTATTTCTGGGTCTAAGTGGTATGGTCTACCTGCCAAAACAATACCCTTTAGGTTGTTTTCTTCTAGGTAGGCTAAGGCTTCTTCACCCTTCTGCCTAACCTGGGCCTTGAATAGGTCATATTCCTTTGTAGCCATATCTATTGCTTTATTTATTTCATCCTGCCTTAGGTCTGGATAATGGTACTTCAATGCAGAGTAGATTCTCTTCTTTAACTTGTTTTTGTCATTTAGTGTTATAAAGAAGTTTATAAACCTAATATCATTTTCTTCAAGTGAATCCATATTACTCTTGATTACCTCTGGATAGGAAGTGACAACCGGACAGTTAAAGTGGTTGTCGGAGTCTGGATCTTCTCTAAACTCATGTGTAACCGATGGATAGAAAATAGTCTTAATCCCCTTCTCTATCAAGTCCTCTATGTGTCCATGTACCAACTTTGCTGGATAACATACGGTATCTGAAGCAATAGAGCTAATCCCCTTTTCGAATATATCCTTAGTTGACTTAGCAGATAGAACTACAGAAAATCCTAGCTCAGTCAAAAAAGTATGCCAGAAGGGATAATTTTCGTACATATTAAGTACTCTAGGTATACCTATAAGTCCCCTTTTAGCCTTATCAGCCTTAAGAGGCTTGTAATCAAATACCCTATCGTACTTGTACTTATATATATTAATAGACTTTTTATCTTTTTCTATCTTCTTATGAGTGTAAATAGCCTCACCGATCTCACACCTATTACCAGACACAAAAATCTCTGATTCAGAGAACTTATTTATAGTTAATAGGCACTTGTTAGAACAGCCCTTACACCTTGTCACACTTGATTCTACAGTAATATCATTTAACTGGTCTAGGCTAAGTATATTAGACCTAATACCCCTGTACTTTTCCTTGGCAATCAAGGCACATCCAAAAGCTCCCATTAATCCAGCTATATCAGGCCTTGTGACCTCTCTTCCTGTAAGAATTTCGAAAGATCTTAATACTAGATCGTTGTAGAAGGTACCGCCCTGGACTACTACATTTTCTCCAAGCTCTTCTACATCCCTTAGTTTTATAACCTTAAATAGGGCATTCTTTACTACTGAGTAAGCCAAGCCTGCTGATATGTCAGCTACGGTAGACCCTTCCTTTTGAGCCTGTTTTACCCTGGAATTCATAAAAACTGTACATCTTGAACCAAGGTCAACAGGATTTGTTGCTCCAATACCAACCTTTGAAAAGTCGACTATGTCCATGTGTAAAGACTTAGAGAAGGACTCTAAGAAGGAACCACAGCCAGATGAACATGCCTCATTTAGGATTATCTGGTCAATTACCCCATCCTTTATCTTTAGACACTTCATATCCTGACCACCTATATCTAGGATAAAGTCAACCTCAGGATCAAAGAACTTTGCTGCCTTATAGTGGGCAATAGTCTCTATTTCTCCCTCATCTATCCTAAGGGCCTTTTTAATAAGTTCCTCACCATAGCCAGTAACTGTTGCCCTAGATATAGAGCAACCTTCAGGCATCTTGGAGTATATATCCTTTAATATCTTGATGCTCATATCTAAAGGACTGCCTTCATTACTGCCATAATGGGAATAAAGGATTTGCCCCTCATCCCCAATTAAGACTGCCTTAGTTGTAGTTGAACCCGCATCTATACCAAAGAAACAATGACCTTGATAGTTTTCTATATCAGCTCTCTTTACACAGGCCTTTGCATGTCTTTCCTTAAATTCATCATAGGTCTTATCATCCTTAAATAGGGCCACTATTTCATCACTATTTCCATCCTCAAGGCTGTCTACCCCATCAACCAAGTCGATTAGGTCCTTGATTGAATGTACTTCTTCCTTTGATGCTAAGAGTGCTGCCCCCATAGCCACGTATAGCTGGGCATTTTCTGGGAAAATAATATTATCCTCATTAAGCTTTAACACACTTGCAAACTGCTTCCTTAATTCAGACAAGAAGTATAAGGGACCACCAAGAAATGCAACATTTCCCTCTATCTTCCTACCACAGGATAATACACTTACAGTTTGGACCACAACTGCATTAAAGATACTCATAGCTATATCTGCCTTGCTTGCACCATCATTTATAAGGGGCTGTATGTCTGTCTTCGCAAACACACCACACCTTGATGCAATAGGATATACTACCTTGAAATCCTTAGCCATTTCATTAAGACCACTCGCATCTGTCTTTAAAAGAGATGCCATCTGGTCAATAAAGGCACCTGTACCACCAGCGCAAATACCATTCATCCTCTGGTCAATTCCACCTGACAAGAAGGTAACCTTGGCATCCTCTCCGCCTAGCTCTATTACAACATCTGTATCTGGATTGTACTCCTCTATAGACCTTGTACTAGATATAACCTCCTGTTCAAACTTAATACCTATCTTTTTAGATAGACCAATACCACCTGAACCTGTTATTACAGATTTTACCTTAATATTTCCTAATTTACTAAAAATATCCTTTAACTGGTCACTTACTGCCTTTTTGACATCAGAAAAGTGCCTCCTATATTCCTTGTATTCTATTGATTTATCTTCTGATAAGATAACTGCTTTAACGGTTGTGGATCCAACATCTATGCCTAAATTATAGACCTTTTCCATCTTATCCCTCCTTAACGGTAATATACTATATATATACTACCTCTCACCCAATTAAGATAGGTGATATGTATATATAGAATAATCTTTTTAAGATTATCTACTTTTTATACCCATTTTTATATATCTTATACCAAATTTGGATTTTTGTAAAATGAATTTATCTTCATTTTAGGCATAAAAATTATCCTCCCATGATATTTGTTTATCACAGGAGGATAAAGAATTTTATATACTTTATATATACACTACTTTTTAAATTGTTCGGATTATTACTTTAGCTTCTTTGATATCATATTTACTAGATCGGCAGTTCTTTCAGCATAACCCCATTCATTGTCATACCAAGAAATAACCTTTACAAGTCCATCGCTCATTACCATAGTAGAAAGGGCATCAACTATTGAAGATCTCTTGTCTCCCTTGAAGTCTACAGATACTAGAGGCTTGTCACAGTAGCCTAATATCCCATTAAGTTCGTTTTCAGCGGCTTCCTTAAGGGCTGCATTTATTTCTTCAACAGTAACATCCTTCTTTTTAAGGTTTACTACTAGGTCTACAACCGATACAGTCTGAGTTGGTACTCTTAAAGAGAATCCATTTAACTTACCTTCTAATTCTGGTAATACAAGTGAAACAGCCTTTGCTGCACCAGTTGTTGTTGGTATTATTGAACCTGCACAAGCTCTAGCTCTTCTTAGGTCCTTATGAGTCTTGTCTAGTACCTGTTGGTCATTAGTATAGGCATGGACTGTTGTCATCATACCATTTTCAATACCAAACTTTGCATCAATAACCTTGGCAACTGGAGCCAAACAGTTAGTAGTACAAGATGCATTTGAAATTATATTATGAAGCTCATTGTCATACTTATCATCATTAACACCCAATACTATTGTAATATCTTCATTTTTAGCAGGACAAGTAATTACTACCTTCTTTGCGCCTGCATCAATATGACCCTGGGCATCTTCTCTATTTTTAAACTTACCTGTATTGTCTATCACTATATCAACACCTAGGTCCTTCCAAGGAATTTCACTTGGCTTAGCTGCCCTAGTTATTACTATATCTCTTCCGTTCACACTTATACAGTCGTTGTTCTTTACTTCAACCTGGCCATCAAATATACCATAGCTTGAATCGTACTCGAATAGGTGGGCTAATGTTTCTGCATTTGCCCTAGCGTTTATAGCTACTACTTCGTATTCATAATTATCAGATGCCTCTGTAATTCTTAATACCGATCTACCAATCCTACCAAATCCGTTTAATCCAACTCTAATTTTCATCATAATCCTCCATTTAGTATAGTAT
The DNA here is from genome assembly GCF_977045075.1 of Peptostreptococcus sp. Classification (NCBI taxonomy): domain Bacteria; kingdom Bacillati; phylum Bacillota; class Clostridia; order Peptostreptococcales; family Peptostreptococcaceae; genus Peptostreptococcus; species Peptostreptococcus sp. The sequence goes on from NZ_CDRRTB010000046.1 coordinate 12,179, forward strand.
ATAATATATTTTTGTAGTTATTAGATATTAGTATATCCTTTTTCTACAAATATTGTATACTATTTATTCTAATAATGCAATACTATAAGGAAAACTTTTTCAACTTTTTTATGTGTTCTTTTCCCTATTTTGAGGCGAAAAATAGCGTTGGGAAAAATTCATAGGTCTATCCCAACGCTAAATATAATACACTATTAACTTACACTACATATTATTTTATTTGCCAACTAGGTCAAGTAATATGCTATATGGCAGGTATCTTTCTCCGCCTATAGCAGTGATTCCACGAATTCTTGTATCACTTATATACTTCTTAACTAGGGCATTACTTGTCTTATTTCTTGACGCCAATAGAGTTGGCCTATTGTATTTACCAGATACTGGTGATATAACAAGGGCATCGGCAAACTCTTCACCAGAAGCTATAAAGGCATCCCTACTATCCTTAAACTTTGATTTGGCAATAGCTACTGAAGTTTCAT
>NZ_CDRRTB010000047.1:0-12561 GCF_977045075.1 Peptostreptococcus sp.
TTTAGGAAATCGGGAATTAGGCCTACCTTAGAAGCAAGAGATGCCTCCTTTAGGATTAAAATATTGGCATAGCCTACCCTGTTGTGGTCGAACATTTTTTTGTCGCCAATAAAATTAGAAAGGAGTACAATTACATGACTGGCATCACCCTTGTATTCAGTCTTCTCAGTCTTAATATGGACCTTAAAGGTCTCATCCTTTATAGCTGACTTTACACTCCTATATGCATAGGCCATAAAGCCAAACTTGGTCTTTTCCTCTATATCTACATTATGGATAGCTTGAGGTATGGACCCTATGCTAAAGATATATCCAAAGAAATTATCATTACATTTTCCTATATCAATCCTATTTGTCGAATCAAAGTCTAATTCCTCTATCGCCCTGTCTATATCCTGGCTGATGCCTAAGAGTTTGGTTATCAGGTTACCTGTACCACCTGGTATAATGGCCAGCCTTGGAATGTGTTCATTTTCGGCAAGACCTGAAATGACTTCATTCACTGTACCATCTCCACCAAAGGCAAAGACAGCCTCATAGCCTTCTTCTGATGCCTGCTTTGCAAATTCAGTAGCGTCCTTGGCCTTTTGTGTTATTTTTGTTTCGACATGGTCAAAGTATTGGCCTGCTTTATTCTCTAGCTTTTCCCTGTAGTCCAAGGCCTTTTCCCCACCTGATGTTGGGTTTATAATCAGCAAAGCTTTCTTCATAATTACCTCGTTCCTAATCTATGTTCAAGAGATTTACTCAAAAATAACTGAGTTGTTCTCAAAGGCCTTAATCATGGCCTGACTATATACATCATAACCTTTATCCCTAAATAGCTTTCCACCGCCCTGGAAGGTTTTTTCTATGGCTATACCAATTCCTGCCACCTCAGCTCCGGCCTGGTCACATAATGAGACTAACCCCTTTAGGGCCTGGCCTGTAGCTAGGAAGTCGTCTATTATCAATACCTTATCATCTCCTGACAAGAAGTTCCTGTCAACCTTTATGTCATATTCCTTCTTCTTTGTATAGGATACTACCTTACTAGTATAGGCATCATCTGACAAGGTAAGTGAGGCTGACTTTTTGGCAAAGACTAGGGGAACCTTAAAGTATGTAGCAGCAGCAAAGGCTATTGCTATACCTGATACCTCTAGTGTAAGTATCTTGGTAATTCCCTTGTCCTTGAAGTGGTCATAGTAGTCCTTACCCATTTCCATAAATAGGTCTGGATCTATCTGGTGGTTTAAGAAGTTGTCAACCTTCAATATGTTACCATCTAGGACCCTGCCCCTCTTTAATATCATATCTTCTAATAGTTTCATTGTATTCCTCCTGTCCCTCTAGGACATCTTATTTTCTGTCCCTTTAGGACTTGTTTTCTTATCCCTTATGGACCTATTTACTTCTTCTGTCAACCAAGACAACATTTAATATCAAGGCTGCTAGGGTACCTGTTGAAATACCAGATGAAAGGATCATCTTTAGGGCATTTGGTAGACCCTGTAGGATTTCTGGCTTAACTGTTACACCTATACCTAGGGCAAAGGCAACAGAAATTATCAGCAATTCACGGTCTCCCAAGTCGATTGAAGCTAGGGTCTTTATACCCTGGGCTGCAACTAGGCCGAACATTATTACACCAACACCACCCAGTACTGGAGAAGGCATTACTGCAATTAAGGCGCTCAACTTTGGAAATACTCCTAGTATGGCTAATATTATACCAGCAATTATCATTACGTGTCTACTAGCAACCTTAGTAAGTGTGATTAGTCCGACATTCTGTGAAAAGGCTGTGTTTGGACCTGCTCCAAATATACCTGATATCATTGAACCTACACCGTCACAAAGGACACCGGCAGCCGCCCTGTCACTGTCAATTTTTTCATGAGAAGCTTCACCAATCGCCATCATTATACCAACTGTACCTATTGTAGAAACAACATAGGCCGGCACAAAGGAAAGTGTAGAAGCCATATCAAAATGGAAGCCGTAACGTAGAATATTTGGTATTGCTATCCAGTCTGCCTTGGCTACAGATGTCAAGTCTACCATACCCATTGGTATACATACAAGATAACCGAATACCATACCTATAAATACTGCTGCTGTTGATAGCATGCCCTTACCGAAGTGGTTTAAGAATAGGGTAAATAGCATGATTATAAAGGCAACAGAAATATTTCTTATTGAACCATAGTCAGCCGCACCTACTCCACCTGCTGCCCAGTCTATACTTACTGGTAGTAGGGTAATACCTATCAAGGATACAACTGTACCTGTGATTAGTGGTGGGAAGAACTTCATAAGTGGCTTTATAAACCTACTTAAGACTATTTCCACAAATGATCCAGTGATTGTAGCTGCTACTATACCAGCTATACCAAACTTAGCACCAACGCTTATAGATGGATTTACAAAGGTAAAGTCAGTACCCATCATACCTGAGACTCTTGACCCTATAGGTCCTAGTCCCTTTGACTGTAATATTGTTGTGATACCTGATGCAAATATAGTTGCAGCCACCATTAGACTTGTCTGCTCAACACTTAGCTTCAAGGCTGTACAAACAACAAGAGGCACAGCTATTATACCTGCAAAGGCTGCTAGTATATGCTGTAGGGCCAGTAGGATTGACACACCCATTGGCGGTACTGCCTCTATAGAATACTTGAGTTCATCCTTCTTGCTGGACTGACTTGCCTGGTCCATGTTTACGTTCATTTCTTCCATTTTTCCTCCTAAAATACTTATAAATTTGATGATTTCGTAAAATAAAAACAGACTCCTACTCAAAAGATACTGAGTCAGAAGTCCTTTAATTCCAACTCATAGACTATAGTTTAGGGCTATAGGTAGAAACACCCCACCATATTAGGGGCTTATATGAGTAAATATGCTTTTATATTTAACTATTATATCGAAAAAGACGAAAGTTGTCACCACCTTAGAGAAATATTATTCATTATATAGGGAAAATTTATTTGAAATTTTCTTTTTTTGCTAAGCTACTTAGCCCTTCTATATATAAGGTGATTTTATTGCAAATAAGCATAGGATGTTTGACATATTGCCTGCATTATGATATATTTTAATTAATAAAAGGGGGAGAATTAAAAATCCCCTCCTAGCAATCCGTTAAAGACGGTTGTTAATATATGATTATTTTTAAAAAAATAACCGTAACTCGCCAAAGTTAGACGGTTATTTTTTTGTAATTAAATATTATACGACCTAAAAATACAAAAAGACAACATCTATAACTATAAGTATCTTACAGATGTTGTCTCATAAATTGATAAATTATTCAATGGGATTACTTTTCTATAAAGAAGCTGATTTCTGCTTCTACGCACAGGTCTTGACCACAGTAAATCTTACCTGCACCACTCCCAAAATTTCTTCTCATCTTAGTTATTTCCACATGTATATCCAACTTGTCTCCAGGCACTACCTCTCTCCTAAACTTGGCATTCTTGATACCGGAGAAAAAGGCTAGCTTTCCCCTATTTTCTTCCATTGATAGGATGGAAACTGCCCCTGCCTGGGCCATGGCCTCTACAAGCAGGACACCTGGCATTACATTGTGGTCTGGAAAATGACCTGTAAACCAAGGCTCCGATGCCGTGATACACTTTACCGCATGAACACTCTTGCCCACTTCCATCTCCTCTACCCTGTCTATCAACAAGAATGGGTACCTGTGTGGTATTATTTGCTTTATTTCTTCTATATTCAACATACTTCCACCTACTCGCTATACTTTTTAAATAGGAGACTTGAGTTGTGTCCACCAAAGCCTAATGAATTTGATATGGCATATGGGACCTCCTGGTACCTTGTAGCACCTGCTACATAGTCCAGGTCACAAGCCTCATCAGCCACCCTATAGTTTAGGGTCTGTGGTACAAAGCCATCCCTTACTGCATAGGCACATACAAGTGCCTCAACAGCCCCTGCTGCACCTAGCATATGACCCGTCATAGACTTTGTAGATGATACACAAAGTTTTTTTGCATGGTCTCCAAAGGCCTTCTTTATAGCCTTTGTTTCTATTGCATCATTCATAGGTGTGCTAGTACCGTGGGCATTTATGTAGGCAAGCTTTTGAGGTTCTAGCTTGGCCTCTTCAAGGGCCAATAGCATAGCCATCTTAGCCCCTTCAGCATCTGGATCTGGAGCTGTAATATGGTAGGCATCACTAGTCTGACCATAGCCAACTATTTCGCATATAATGTCGGCCTTTCTTGCCAGGGCTGATTCAAGGGACTCTAGGAGTAAAACTCCTGCACCCTCGCCCATTACAAAGCCTGACCTCTCCTTGTCAAAAGGTATAGAAGCCCTATTTACATCCTGTGAAACAGTCATGGCTGACATGGCTTCAAAGCCTGATACTCCAAGCTCACATATTGATGCTTCACAGCCACCTGCAAAAATAGCATCCTGGTAGCCATCCTTTATTAGCCTAAAGGCACTACCTATAGAGTCTGTTGCTGTTGCACACGCTGTTACACTAGATGTGCATACCCCCTTAGTACCAAGCTTTATGGATACATGGGCAGATGCCATATTAATAATGGCCTTTGGTATAAAGTGGGAAGATACCTTCCTAGGTCCCTTTTCCAGGTACTTGGCATAGGCGTCCTGTATAGTCACTAGGCCACCAATCCCACTTCCTATTACCACACCTGTCCTAAACCTGTTTTCATCATTTATTTCATAGCCACTTGACTCATAGGCCTGCTTTGCTGCTGCCATTGCAAACTGGACAAACCTGTCTTTTTTCTTGTGGCCATCTATATCAAAGTCCTTGGGGTCAAAGTCCTTGACCTCTGCGGCTAGTTTGACCTTGTTCTGGTCTACATCTATTCCTTCAATGAGACTAATCCCATTCTTTCCGTCTTTTATATTTTCTATAAAGGTATCTACAGAATTTCCTAGGGCACTGACTACACCAGCCCCTGTAATAACTACCCTTCTACTCATAAAAAACTTGCTCTCCTTTCAACCTATCCCTATCACCTATATTGATGATAGGCCACCATCAACGCTGATAACCTGACCTGTGATATATGAGCCTCCATCGCCTGCTAAGAAGCCTACTATCTTGCCTATATCCTCAGGCTGGCCTATACGCTTTAGTGGTATGGCCTTGATCATCCCTTCTCTTATCTGGTCTGGAATCGCATCTGTCATATCAGTCTTTATTAGGCCTGGGGCAACTGCATTCACAGTAATTCCATAGGCACCTAATTCAGCTGCCAAGGACCTTGTAAATCCTATTACTCCTGCCTTTGATGCAGAATAGTTTACCTGACCTATATTACCAACTAGGCCTGCTAGCGATGATATATTTATAATACGGCCTGACTTCTGCTTTGACATCTTCCTAGCCACCTGTTTTGAGCAGTTAAATATACCCTTTAGGTTGGTATCTATTACCTGGTCGAAGTCGTCCTCCTTCATCCTAGAAAACAACTTGTCCCTTGTTATACCTGCATTATTTACTAGGACATCTATCCTACCATGCTCTTCATATATCTTATCAAAGGCATCCTCAACCTCCTGAAAGTTCTTTACATCGAACTTGACAGAGAATACCTCTAAGCCCCTTGCAGTCAGCTCATCAACTATAGACTTGGCCTTTTCATCAGAGCTTACATAGCTAAATCCAACCTTGAATCCATCAGAGGCTAGCTTTTCTACTATGGCCCTACCAAGACCCCTAGATGCGCCTGTTACAAAGGCTACCTTCCTTATATCATTCATTTTAAATCCTCCAAATCTATACCCTCTATATCGGATATATTTTGTATGTTTATGACCCTTACGTCCTTGTTTATCTTTTTTACAAAGCCACTTAAGGACTTGCCTGGACCTATTTCTATAAACAACTGACAGCCATCAGCTATCATATTTTCAACACAGTCAATAAACCTAACTGGTGAGCACATCTGGTCCTTAAGGTTGTCTACTATGGAGTCTACCTGCCTATAGTTCTTGCCTGATAGGTTGGTATATACATCCATGCTAGGCTCCCTGTAGTCTATCTTTGATAGGTAGTTATCAGCAAATTCCTTGGCTGCCTGGTTTAATATTTGTGTATGGAAGGGACCCTCGACATTTAGCCTCATATACCTCTTTATCTTGGCTTCCTTGCACTTTTCTTCAAACCTATCTAGGGCAGCAAATTCTCCACCAACTACTATCTGGCCTGGCGAGTTTAGGTTGCAAACTGCTAATACATCATCCTGCCTAGCCTGGTCAACAAGGTCCTGGATTGTATCTAGGCCTGTCTTCATAACTGCCACCATAGACCCCTTGCCTCCAGCTCCTTGGCCCATGATAAGACCCCTATTTTTCACTAGGTCTATCCCCTCATCAAGAGAGAATACGCCTGCTGCACACAGGGCAGTATATTCTCCCAGGCTTAGGCCTAGACTGGCAGATACACCTATGTCATTGGGATCTAAAACCCTATCTTTAAGCTCTTGATATAGGCTAAGGCTATTTAAAAATATGGCCACCTGACCATACCTGGTCTTTGATAGCTGGTCAAGGCTGGCCTGTTCAACCACCGAATATGTGTGGTCATCAAGGATTTCCTTGGCCCTCTTATATACTGGACTAGCTATCAAGTCCCTACCCATGCCCTCATACTGGGAACCTTGGCCGGGAAATAGTACTCCTATCTTTTTACTCATTCTTAACCTATCCTTTCACTATCTAAATATAACTTGTGGCTACTTGCTTAAAGCTCCAAGCCCCTGACTACCTCCTGGTAGCCCTTCATCAAGTCCTCTATTATATCCTTACAGGATTCTCTCTTGTTTACTAGGCCTGCTATCTGGCCTGCCATTACTGAACCATTGTCAACATCACCATCAACTACTGCCTTTCTTAGGGCACCAGCACCAAAGGCTTCTAGTTCTGCCTGGTCTGCCCTAGCATCCTCCATGGCCTTGAACTTCTTGGCAAACTTGTTCTTGATTACCCTGACAGGGTGACCTGTAGAATTACCTGTTGTCAAAGTAGAGGTATCCTTGGCCTTTAGGACCTTTTCCTTATATGGCTCGCTGACATTACATTCATCAGCCACCAAAAATCTAGTACCAACCTGGATACCACTGGCTCCTAGGCACATTGCTGCAGCGAAACCCCTGCCGTCAGCTATACCACCAGCTGCAATGACTGGTAGGGACACAGCATCTACTATTTGGGGTATCAGAGACATAGTGTTGGTAACACCAACATGGCCTCCTGCTTCTGCCCCCTCAGCTATCATGGCTACAACACCATCATTTCTTTCCATTCTTATAGCCTGGGCTACTGATGGAACTACTGGTATTATCTTTACTCCATGCTCATTTAGCTTGCTGAAGTACTTACCTGGATTTCCTGCTCCAGTTACTACTATCTTTACACCCTCTTCTATTACGGCATCTACTACCTCATCTATAAAGGGACTAAGCAGCATAAGGTTGAGGGCAAAGGGCTTGTCTGTAAGTCCCTTGATCTTCCTTACTTCGTTTACAACCCAGTCCTTGGGTGCATTACCTGCTGCTATGATGCCTAGGCCACCTGCATTTGATACTGCAGCTGCCAATTCAGCATCTGATACCCAGGCCATGCCCCCCTGAAAAATAGGGTAGTCTATGCCCAATAAAGCACATATTTCCTTGTTTTTCATGGCCCCTACTTTACCTTTGCTATATAATCAGCTATCTTCTGAGGAGTTCTCAATTCCTCTATAGCCTCATCTTCTACTTCTATATCGAATTCATCCTCTATTTCAGTCATTATATCCATTACGTCTAGAGAATCTGCTTCTAGGTCCTCCTGGATATCACTGTTGTCCTTTATATCTTCTAGTTCTATATCTAACTGGTCTGCTAAAATTTCCTTTATCTTTGCTATCATTTTTTTTAATCTCCTTTTAATACATATAAATTTTTTCTTTAATCTTGCTTATCTCATTTATTCAAAGCTGGTCCTATTTTATCTACTTTGCTTGTATAAGCTTGTATAGTTTCACTTCTTTTTTTATTTTATCTTGCCTAATTACTTATCTAGGTCCTATTTTTCCCTTATTACTTATCTAGGTCCTCTTTCTTCCTTATCCTCAGTAGGAAGCCACCATAGCTTAAGCCTCCACCAAAGGCTATTGAAAGTATCCTCTTACCATCCATTTGGTCAAGGTCCCTTTCTGATAAGACATCCTCGACTACCTCATTTAAGGCAAGGGGTACGCTGGCTGCCGATGTATTACCATACTTGTCGAGGTTTACAAACCACTTGTCCTCTGGTATTTGACTCTTTATAGCCAGGGTTTCTATTATTCTCTTATTGGCCTGGTGTGGCACTATCAGTTCTATATCATCTCTTGATAGTCCCCTGTCACCCAGTAGCTTGTCGACTACCTTGACACCGACATCTGTAGCAAACTTGTATATCTGTCTACCATTCATACCTATATAGGGGTACTTGTCTTCATCTAGGCTAAACCTTGAATCAAGGGTTAGGTACCTATTGCTGTCGTACTTACCGGCCAAATAGTCTCCTTCAATTTCTAGCTTGTAGGCCAGACTAGACTTAACTCCTGGGTCTGCTAGGTCAGAGTTTTCTAATATTGCACAGCCTGCCCCATCTCCAAAGAGGATGCAGGTAGACCTGTCTGACCAATTTACAAACTTGGACAGCCTTTCAGCTCCAATTACCATAGCATAGGCTATATTCATATCAGCCATAAGTGACCTGGCAACTGCCATACTATAGACAAAACCGCTACAAGCAGCATTTAGGTCAAAGCAAATTGGATTTCCCTTAAGCCCCAGCTTACCTGATACTGTATAGGATGATGCTGGTGTCCTGGTATCAGAGCTAACACTGGCAAAAATAACCAAACCGATCTTTGACCTGTCTATATCTAATTTTTCTAGGGCAGATTCTCCAGCCCTTGCTGCCATCTCCTCTGTAGTAATATCATCACAGATATGTCTAGTCTTGATGCCTGTTCTTTCCTGTATCCATGCGTCATTGGTATCTACAATCTTGGCAAAATAGTCATTGTCTAATATCTTTTCTCCAGCATAACTTCCAGTAGAAATTATGTTAATTGTCATTTTTTCCTCCATATTCTCTGATGAAAAACTCATTGATATTCTTTAGGGCCTGGATCAAGGCTGGTTCTTCCTCTAGCTTCAAGTCCACCATCAAATGGTCAATCATCTCATCATGAAAATTCCTATGAATCTTTTCAGCTAAAACTCCCCTTCTAGTCAGGCTACAAACGACAATTCTTCTGTCTTTTTCATCTCTCTGCCTTACCACATAGCCCTTCTTTTCAAGCTTGGTCATGGCTATAGTTAGGGTTCCCATTGTCACTTCCAATATATCGGCTATTTCAGACATCATCTTCCTATTGCCTATTCCGATGGCCTCTATTACATGTATCTCTGTTATGGATAGGTCCTTTATCCCCCTATCCTTTAGAGATTTTTCTTCTATCGTCAATATATTCTTAAATAGTTCAACTATTATACCGTTTATAACCTTGCGACTGTCTTCGTAGTTTTTGTTTTTAATATTCATATTCCTATCCTCCTAAAATCTTTCTATACTTATCATATCTTTTTTTAAGAGTTTTTTCCATAGAAATAGAATAGGATTTGTCTAAAAAGTTCAATATTTCATTCTTTAAATTATATATCTCTCCACCATCTTCTTTTATGATTTTTTCTATAAAGCCATCTTCCTTTAGGTCGTAGCTTGTAAGCCTCATCAGCTCAGCTGCCTCGTCCTTTTTACTAGGTTCCTTCCACAGTATACTAGAGAAGCCTTCTGGTGATAGTATCGAGTAGACGCTCTTTTCCAGCATCCAAATTTCATCTGTAACACTTAGGGCCAGGGCTCCACCACTGCCTCCCTCACCAATAATTATGGCCAGGCTAGGTACCTTCAAGGATGAAAACCTGCATATGCAATTTGCTATCGAGCTTGCCTGTCCCCTTTCCTCTGCTTCTATTCCACATCCAGCACCTGGGGTGTCTATCAGGGTTATAAGAGGTAGCTTAAACTTTTCAGCATATTCAGCCAGCCTCAACACCTTCCTATAACCTTCTGGATTTGGCATACCAAAATTCCTGTCCTTTTGCTGGCCTATTATCATGACAGAATAAGGACCTATACTTCCTATGCCACCTACTATGCTGTCATCGTCAGCAAAGAGCCTGTCTCCATGTAATTCAACGAAGGGATCGCAGAGGTAATTAATGTAGTCATAGGCCTTTTTCCTCTGAGGGTCTCTTGAGGCACGAACCATATCCATTGCCTTTGTCATCTTCTCACCCCCCTAGACCTATTTACATTCGTATGTATCTTTAGTATATCTCCCAGCCTGTCCCTCATTTCTTCTCTGGTCAGTATCATATCAAGTAGGCCGTGCTCAAGTAGAAACTCCGAACTCTGAAAGCCTGGTGGCAACTCTGTTCCTGTTACCTGCTTGATAACCCTAGGACCCGCAAAGCCAATCAGGGCATTTTTCTCCCCTATGACTAGGTCTCCTAGGCTGGCAAAGCTGGCACTTACCCCACCTGTAGTAGGATTGGTCATTATTGATATATATAAGAGGCCCTTCTCCTTGTGCCTTGCTATGGCCTGGGAGGTCTTTGCCATCTGCATTAGGGAGAACATACCCTCCTGCATCCTGGCCCCACCTGAAGCTGAGAATATCAAGAGGGGTAGCTTCTTCTTTATAGACAGCTCGACTGTCTTTGTTATCTTTTCACCCACAGTAGTCCCCATACTGCCCATCAGGTAGTCGGTATCCATAACTGCTATGGCAACCTTGATATTCTTGATACTGGCTGTACCACATACCACACCCTCATCAAGCTCATACTTCCTTCTCAGGCTTAGCTGCTTTTCCTTATATTTTGGAAATTTTAGCGGGTCTCTTATCTTCTTTTCCCTAAAGTACTCAATAAAGCTGTCTTCATCAACTATGCTAGCTAGCCTCTCCCAGGCAGTCATGTTAAAGTATTTACCACAGTGGGGGCATAGCTTGTTTACATGGTCCATATCATCAATGAAGAAAAGGGACTCACACTTGGGACACTTAATTACACAGTCCGGTTGTATATCAACCTTTTTAACAGGCCTATAGGTCTTACTTTTAAAGTGGTCTAGTATCATCTATGCTCCTTTCCAAATATGATGTATCATATTTATTTTCTATAAATACTGGGTCGTTTATTAGCTTGAGATTAAAGCCTATATTAGTCTTTACTCCCTCAACTACAAATTCCTCTAGGGCCCTATTCATTATCCTGATAGCCTCTTTCCTGTCCCTGCCATAGGATATTACCTTGGCAAGCATGGAATCATAAAATGGCAGGACCTCGTAGCCCTGGTATATGGCACTGTCAACCCTGACCCCATAGCCACCTGGCATATTTAGGGCCTGGATCTTGCCCACGCTAGGTAGGAAGTTGTTGTCAGAGTCGTAGGCATTTATCCTACACTCAATGGCATGGCCCCTAATCAGTATATCTTCCTGCTTGTAGGCCAGCCTTTCTCCACAGGCTATTAATACCTGGTCCCTGACTATATCTATACCGGTAACCATCTCCGTAATAGGGTGTTCTACCTGAATCCTGGTATTCATTTCCATAAAGTAGTAGGACCCATCCTGGTCTAGAAGGTATTCTATAGTACCTACACTGGTATATGAAACCGACTTGGCGGCCCTGACAGATGTTTCGTATAGCCTATCCAGAGTTTCCTGGTCTACACCCTCTGGTGGCGCCTCTTCTATTACCTTCTGGTGGTTCATCTGCAGGGAACAGTCCCTAGCACCAAGGTGGATGACATTTCCATGTTCATCAGCCATCAGCTGGACCTCTATGTGGCGAGGAGACTTGATATATTTTTCTATGTATACTCCAGAATCACCAAAAGCATTTTGGGCTTCCTTTCTGGCAGAATCAAACTGCCTCTTAAGGTCATCCATATCCTCAACCAGCCTCATACCCTTACCACCACCGCCAGACCTGGCCTTGATGATAACAGGTAGTCCCAGCCTTTCAAGGACCTCCCTAGCCTCCTCTAGGCTTTCAACAACCCCATCTGAACCTTCAACCACTGGGACACCTGCCTCCTTCATCATCCTCTTGGAAACCTCCTTGTCACCCATCATTGCCATAACCTTGCTAGTCGGACCTATAAACTTGATATTATAGACCTCACACATCCTGGCAAAGCCGTGATTTTCTGACAAGAAGCCAAAGCCTGGATGGATGGCATCTGCTCCAGTTACTAGGGCTGCATTTATAATTTGTATCTTATTTAAGTAGCTATCCTTTACGCTGGCAGGACCTATACATATGGCCTCATCAGCTATAGTTGCATGGAGTGAGTCCTTGTCTGCACTTGAAAATACAGCCACACTCTTTATCCCCATATCTTTTAGGGTCCTGATAATCCTTACGGCAATCTCCCCCCTATTGGCTACCAAAACCTTCTTTATAGGTCTATCATCCTTACTTCCTTTGAAAGACCTAGCTATATCTA
>NZ_CDRRTB010000048.1:0-11938 GCF_977045075.1 Peptostreptococcus sp.
GGAGGTAGGTATGTTAGATAATAGTACAGATGATTTAATATTAGAGAAACTGATCGTATTATACACGCTAAATAGCATGGACGAAGATCTGACAGATTCCCAGCTGACAGAAATAATTTTGGGAACAGGTGTTATAAACTACTTTGTATTACTGGCACTCTTACCAAAGATGATGGATGCAAAGTTTATAACTACATATGAAAAGAATAATACAAAGCTAAATGCCATTACTCAGAGTGGGCTAGAGGTTTTGGTATACTTCCAAAATAGGATACCAGAATTCTTTGTAAAGAAGATAGATGACTATATAAGGGACAACAAGGAAGAGCTCCTATCTAGTCAGATAAAAAAACAAGCCCACTACAGCATGCAGGGTGACTCTTCTTACCTTGTCAACCTGGTAATCATCAAGGGTCGCCAGAATGTCTTGAATGTAAATGTCAATGTCGATACAGAGGATGAGGCCAAGGCTATGTGTGACAAGTGGCATAGGGACTACGAGAACAAGTACAGCCAAATTATGGATATAATAAACTCGTAGTTGGGATCAAATTGGCCCGATTGATTGAAAGGTGTTAAAACAAAAAGCTAAAAAAATAAAGCTAGGTGGTTCAAATAAGATGAACAGCCTAGCTTTTTTGTGGAATTATTTATTACTGGACCTCAATATAGTCCTTGTACTTGTTGTAGTCTATCTCATCTAGTGATAGGCTTACACTAATACCTGTATCCAGGTATTCAAAGGATTCAAGAGCATATTTGTCACTAAGGCTACTAAAGATATGGCCCTGGTCATATGGAAGCAGGAGCTTGACATGGTAGGAATCCTTGTCTAGGGCCTTTTGGATCATGTCCATGAGCTTGTCCATATTTATATTCTTCTTGGCAGATAGGTAGACCAGGTCCTCCTGGTTCCTTGGATATATATCCAGGTCTAGCTTGTCTATCTTGTTGTAGACTGTAATAGTGTGCTTGTCATCTGCCTTAAGGTCCTTCAAGACACTTTCTGTAGTAGATTTCTGTATGTCAGAGCTATCATTTGTAGCATCTATGACGTGGAGTATAAGGTCTGCATAGGTTACCTCTTCAAGAGTCGCCTTAAAGGCGTCTACTAGGTCATGAGGCAGCTTGCTGACAAAACCTACAGTATCAACTACCAGAAATTCCTTCTTATTAGGTAGCAGGGCCTTTCTAAGGGTTACATCAAGGGTAGCAAAAAGCATGTCCTTGACAAAAACCTCCTTGTCCTTTTCATAGTCAGGATGACTTTTGATCAGCTCATTCAGTAGGGTGGACTTACCCGCATTCGTATAGCCGACAAGGGCAACAATTGGCACCCTGTTCTTACTTCTTTGAGCCCTCTGGATATCTCTAATCTTTACTACTTCCTTTAGTTCCTTCCTGATATTGGCAGCCCTATTTAGGATATGTCTCTTATCCTTTTCAAGCTTCTGCTCACCAGGCCCCCTAGTACCTATGCCGGCACCAGTCCTAGACATCTGTCCACCCATACCATATAGTCTTGGTAGCCTGTACTTTAGCTGGGCCAGCTCGACCTGGAGCTTACCCTCACGACTAAGGGCTCGCTGGGCAAAAATATCCAAAATTAGGGTAGTCCTATCAATTATCTTCTTGCCTACTATGTCTTCAATATTTCTGATTTGGGCACCTGATAGCTCATCATTAAAAACTACCATACTTGCATCTAGACTCTCAGCATAGGCCTTTATTTCCTCGATTTTACCAGAACCCATGTATGTTGCAGCATCTATACTGGACCTATTTTGGATTAGGTCACCAACCACCTCGGCACCGGCAGCCTGGACCAATTCCTTTAGCTCTAGCATAGAGTCCTCAATATCGATATCATCTGGTCTTTTTACAAGGCTAGTCAGGTTAAGACCAACACAAAGGGCCTTTTCCTTTAAATTAATTAAGTCTTCGTTGTTTATATTTAAATCATTCATAGTTTTCCCTGAGGAAGACACCTCCTTGATCTAGTTTATTTTTCCACATTTTATTCGATTATATCATATTATAAGAATAAAAAACATACTAGCAAGTGGGCTCTTAATGAATTTATTGAAAAAATTCACATTAAATTCACATTTCAAAATACTAATAATTTATCTGTTTACATTAAAAAAAACCTAATAATATTTTTTTATCGGGACAAAAAGTAACCATATGTGAAACTTGTCAGAAAAAAGACTAAATTTATATAAGAAAAAATTTTTAAAGTAAGAGGCTAGGAAATCGTTACTATAAAAAGATAATAGCACTTAAATTTACAGGTAAAACCTAATAATAGGATGCTATTATAAGGTTTGATAGATTTACTACTATTAAGCGACTTTAAAAAATAAGATTTTTATATAAATTTCATATGAAAAATATAAAATAATGTATGTAAACAGATGCAATTATTTAAAAAAAGAAAAATGAGGACGGAGGTTGAATAATATGTCTAGTATTTTAGCGATCAACAAGGCCATAGGAGACTTTGTTTGGGGATGGCCTATGTTGATCATGTTACTTGGAACAGGTTTGTTCCTAGGTTTCAGAACGAGGTTTATAGTAATAAGGAAGTTTGGTTATATACTTAAAAATACTGTAATGAAGATGTTTAGCAAGAATTCCGGGGGAGAAGGCGAAATATCAGCATTCCAGGCGGTATCTACAGCTCTTGCAGCTACAGTAGGTACAGGTAATATAGCAGGTGTTGCCCTTGCAATAGCAGTTGGTGGACCTGGTGCAGTATTCTGGATGTGGCTATCAGCTATTTTAGGTATGACTACTAAGTTCTCAGAAGTTATCCTAGCGGTGACATATAGAACAAGGGACAAGAAGACAAATGCCTATTCAGGTGGTCCTATGTACTACATAGAAAGAGGTCTAGGACAGAAGTGGTTGGCAAAGCTGTTTGCATTATTTGGTGCTCTTGCAGCATTGGGTACAGGTAACATGACACAGTCAAACTCTATAGCCCAGTCACTAAATGCAGCCTTTAATGTAGATATGAAGGTTGTTGGTATAGTACTTACAGTATTGACAGCCATAGTGATACTAGGTGGTATCAAGAGAATTGGCCAGGTAACAGAGAAGTTCGTGCCTTTTATGGCAGCCTTCTATATAGTTGGTGCAATAGCAATCCTATGCATTAATGCAGGTCAGATTCCAAACGCATTTGGTCTAATATTTGGTTCAGCCTTCACAGGCCATGCCGCAGCAGGTGGTTTTGCAGGATCAACTCTAATGATGGCCTTGAGAAATGGTGTAGCTAGAGGTGTATTCACTAATGAAGCAGGTCTAGGTAGTGCTCCTATTGCCCATGCAGCAGCAACTACAGACCATCCAGTTAGACAGGGTCTATGGGGAGTATTTGAGGTATTTGTCGATACTCTAGTTATATGTACAATGACAGCCCTAGTTATCCTAGTTTCTGGAGAATGGACATCAGGCCTACAGGGTGCAGCCCTTACAACTAAGGCATTCCAGTCAGGCTTTAAGGGTGGCCATTACATAGTATCTATAGGCTTAACGCTATTTGCCTTCTCAACAATTTTGGGTTGGTCATACTATGGAGAAAAGTGTACAGAGTACCTACTTGGAGAAAAGTTTGTAAAGATATACAGATTAATATACATACCATTGGTATTTGTAGGATCTATTGGTGGCTTACAGGCAATCTGGGCAATCTCAGATACTGTAAATGGTCTAATGGCCCTACCAAACTTAGTGGGACTACTATTCCTATCAGGAGTAATAGTTAGTCTAGTTAAGGACTTCTTCAAGGATCCTGACAGGATTAGACAGAATGAAGAATATATGGAAGCGATACCAGATAAATATAAGCCTAGAGATGTAGAATAAGATAAAATAAATCAAATTTAATAGGTGGGATTATAGTAGGTATAAAAGATGTATTCATGAAAATGGATACATCTTTTTGCTTGGAAGAAATAGTTTGTGGATGGACCGGTCAGGAAGTACCCCTTGTATGATATAATAGATATGTAAAAGACCTGCAGAGTTGAAATGATAGGGAGCAGAGAAAGGACTAATAGATGGAGAATTCATATAAATTTTTTGCAAACAAGGACTGTAAATACTTTCCCTGTCACAGGGTAGAAAGACCAGATGACTTTAACTGTCTCTTTTGTTATTGTCCACTTTATACACTGGGAGACCAGTGTGGTGGCAATTTCAAATACAGGGAAAATGGAATAAAAGACTGTACTGATTGTGTCCTACCCCACAGGCCAGAATCGTATGAATATATAATAGGAAAGTATAGTAAGATACTTGAATTAGCCAAGAGGGGGTGGACTAGTGGAAAAGAAGACAAAAAATAATAGTATTGTGAGAATTGGTGTTGCAAGTATAGCCATTATAATTCAGATTATCTGGATTATCTACGAGGTTGATTGGATTAATGATATCTATCCAATAACAGAGGGAATAACCCACTTCCTGGCCTTCCTTCTAGTAATTAGGATTTATGGCAAGCATACAAACGCTGCTATGAAGATGCCGTGGATGGTACTCTTATTGGTTTTACCAATAACTGGCTTGATACTATATGCCCTGTTTGCCAGCCGTATATCCAAGTACACTATAAAAAGGCGATTTAAGCATATCCTAGGCAAGGTATACCACTACCTATATGATGATAGTCAAATCTTGGAGGATATCAAGGAAACAGATCCAGATATATATGGCCAGGCCCACTATATATCTAAAATAGGCAGGTTCCCAGTATATAATGAAGGTCAGGTGACATACTACCCAGATGCCAAGCAGGGTATAGAGGCTCAGAAGGAAGCCATGAGGAAGGCTGAGAAGTTTATCTTTATGGAATACCATGCAATTGAGGACTCTGTATCCTTCCAAGAAATAGAGGAAATTCTCGTTGAAAAGGCTAGACAGGGTGTAGATGTAAGGGTTGTATACGATGATGTAGGAAGTCTTGTGTTTATAAACAAGTCCTTTAGGAATAGGCTAGAGGAAGAAGGAATAAAGTGTAGGGTATTTAATCAGATAGGCCCGATATTTAATGTCTTTATGAACAATAGGGACCATAGGAAGATAAGCGTAATAGATGGTAAGATAGGCTTCACAGGTGGATATAACCTGGCTGATGAGTACTTTAACCTAGTAAATCCATATGGTCACTGGAAGGATACCGGTATAAGGATAGAGGGCAGGCCAGTAGATAGTTTGACCCTTATGTTCTTGGAAATGTGGAATGCCAGCAAGCATACAAGAAGTATAAATGAGGATATAAGCCTTTTTATCAACCAGTGGCAGACTGATCAGGAGGATGGAGGGCAAGGGGACCATCCAAACAAGAAGGAAGACAATATAATCATCCAGCCATTTGCAGAAAATCCCCTAAAAGAGGAGCTACTGGCCGAAAATGCCTATATGAACCAAATAAAAAATGCCAGGGACTATCTTTATATTACTACCCCATATCTCTTGATAGATGACAATATGAGTGAAGAGCTATCGTCAGCAGCCAAGAGGGGGGTAGATGTAAGAATAGTAACTCCAGGTATACCTGACAAGAGGATTGTATACAAGATGACTAGGTCATACTATGGTAGCCTGGCCAGAAATGGTGTAAGGATATATGAATATATGCCTGGCTTTATCCATGCCAAGCAGCATATATCTGATGACAAGACTGCCATTATAGGTACTATAAACATGGACTACAGGAGTCTTTACCACCATTTTGAAAATGGGGTCTTCCTGTATAATTTGGACTGCATAAGGGATATGAGGGCAGACTTTGAAAACCTGTTTGACCAGTCCTATGAGGTTACGGACAAGTATGCTAGCGGAAGGTCGACTTCACTTAGGATTGTCCAGTGTCTGTGGAGGTTTGTAGCTCCCTTGATGTAGCTCTTGATTGGAAAGTAATAGGAATATTTTGCCGACCCTGTTAGTTGATTGACTAGCGGGGTCATTTTTTTGTCTATAGATATAATAAATAGGTGATTCTTTATTAATAGATAGAAAATATAAAATAATTATAATTATCTGTATATAATTATAGAAAAAGAAAACATTTTATGGTATTATAATATTGTGATAAAAATATATAAGTATATAGATTGTTTTAGGAAAAATATATATGAAAATAAAAAAACTTGACCGATAAGTCAAGTTAAACCCTACAATGGGCGGCCCGAAGGCAATTTGAATAAATTTTTATTTGAACTCGTGATGTAATCATATATAGTGACTAATATGATCTATATATAATATAAGTCAAATAATTATATTTGTCAAGTTTTTAGGGAAATGTTTTTTAAAAATTTATTTGTATTTTGAAAATTACTAATTGGGAGATTGAGAACATGAGTAAAGTAATTGATTTTGAAAAGGGTAAAAATAAGGGTAAGTCTAAGGAGATTAGGAAGAATACGGAATACTTTATAGGTTTAGACATAGGTACATCATCTGTAGGTTGGGCTGTTACAAATACTAAATATGAAGTGATTAAATTCAATGGCAAAAAAATGTGGGGATCAAGGCTATTCATAGAAGCCTCAACAGCTGAGGAAAGACGAGTTCACAGGACTAATAGAAGAAGACTTCAAAGAAGGGTAGATAGGATTAATCTGCTAGAAGAAATATTCAGTGAAGAAATGTCAAAGGTAGATCCGGAATTTTTTATTAGGTTGAAGGAGAGTAAATTCCACCTAGAAGACAAGGTGATTGATGAAAAGAATATAATTTTTAAGGAAAAAGAAGATGGAGATAAAAAATTCTATGAAAAGTATCCTACAATATATCATTTAAGGCATGCACTTATAGAGGGGTGTGACGATATTGATATAAGAGAACTATATATGGCTGTCCATCATATAATCAAGTATAGGGGTCACTTTCTATTTAAGGGGGACATATCAGATTCAGGATCATCTATAAATGATAAAATTGTAGAAATCATAGATTTAATGTCTTCAGTAGCAGGCATGAAGAGGCTAGAATATAATGACAATCTGATCAATGAAATTAGGAGTATAGTAAGTAATAGAGATAAGACAATAAATGATAAAAAGAAGGATATAAACAAGGTTTTTGGTGGAAATGACTATAAGGCCTATAAGTCTATATTTGCTTTGTCTGTTGGCGCAAAAGTGAAACCCTATGATATATTTTTAGAAGAAGAGTATAAAGATTTAGAGGATGTAAAAGATATATTATTTAAAAATACAGAGTACGAAGAGGTTCGTGATACCTATGAACAGGTTTTTGAAGATAGGATAATACTGATTGATGCAGCAAAAAGTTTATATGATATGATAGTTCTTTTATCAATAAAACCTGAAGGTAAGGGCCTGTCAGAAAATAAGGTAGACATATACAATAAGCATCATGAAGACCTTGAAATACTTAAAGAAGTACTTAGAAAAGATAAGGACTTATACAATAGGGTACTAAGAGATGATAAAAAGGATGGAACGAACTATGTAAATTATATCAAAAAGAGTAAGTATGGTAAGGGTTGTTCAAGAGAAGACTTCTATAAGTTAGTAAAAAAAGCTTTAGGAGAACTTGAAAGCAATGAGAAAATAGAATATATATTGTCAGAGATAGAGCTTGAAAGGTTTTTATCTCTTCAAAGATTAAAAGAAAATAGTGTAATTCCATATCAAGTCCACAGAGATGAATTAAAAAAGATACTAGACAACGCATCATCAAAATTTGAGTTTTTGAATAAAGAAAGTGAAGGCTATTCTAATATTGAAAAAATAATAAAGCTGATGGAGTTTAGGATTCCTTACTATGTTGGGCCATTAAACAATTATCATTATGTTGATAATAAGGAAAAACAAGGTTTCTCTTGGGTTGTAAGAAAGGGACAAGGTAGGATCAAACCATGGAACTTTGATCAACTTGTGGATAAAGAGGCTAGTGCAGAAAAGTTCATTGAAAATCTGACTAATAAGTGTACATACTTGATAGGAGAGGATGTATTACCAAAAGAATCCCTATTATATAGTGAATATTGCCTTTTAAATGAGCTAAACAATATTATGTATGACGGAAAAAAACTTTCTCTAGAAGCAAAGAATGACCTGATAGAAAAGGTATACAAAAAAGAAAAGAGAAAAATGACTAAAAAAGGCATTAAAGATTTCTTAAAACAAAACAGATACGCTGATGGAAAGGGAGAAGTCACAGGTATTGACATTGATATAAAGTCAGACTTGAAATCATATAGAGACATGGTAAAAATATTTGGTGCTGGCTTTAACCATAAAATGGCAGAGGATGTTATTAGGTGGGTTACTCTTTTCGGAGAATCAAAAGAGCTTCTATTATCAAAGGTGAAGAATTCTTATGGTAATATGGTTGATGATAAACAACTTAAAATGATAACAAAGCTTAGATATAAGGATTGGGGAAAATTTTCTGGAAAATTTTTAACTGAAATTAGGAGTGATGTATTAATAGACCAATCAACAGGTCAGGGCCAGTCAATAATAGAAGCTATGAGAACAAGAGATCATATTTTAATGGAGTTGCTAAGGAATGAGTATGATTTTTCCAAGAAGGTTGAAGACATTAATAGGGAAAAACAAAAAAATATAAGTGAAATATCTCATGATTTATTGGATGACTTGTATTGTTCACCAGCAGTAAAAAGGAGTCTTTGGCAGACAATCTGTATTGTAGAAGAGATAAAGAAAATAATGGGTCATGAACCAAAGAAGATTTTTGTTGAGGTAACAAGAACAAATAAGGCAGAAAAGAAACGTACTGATTCAAGAAAAAAGAGGTTATTAGAGCTTTATAAAAATATTCAGGACGATGCTAGAAGTTGGATTGATGAAATAGAAAAAACTGAAGATAGTAAATTTAATTCCAAGAAGCTATACCTATACTACACACAGATGGGAAAGTGTATGTATACAGGTAAGAGTATAGATATTGAAGCTCTATTTACTGATATGTACGATATTGACCATATATTCCCGAGGTCTAAGACTAAGGATAACAGCTTCGAGAACTTAGTTTTGGTAACTAGAAAGGCAAATGAGGATAAGGGAGATATTTATCCGGTAGATTCTAGTATACAGAATGGTAGAATAAGCTTGTGGAGATCATTACATGAAAAGAAGTTAATTGGTGATAAGAAATTTGAAAGATTAACTAGAAACTATGGATTTACAGATGAGGAATTGTCAGGATTTATAGCAAGACAATTGGTGGAAACATCGCAGGCCTCTAAGGCAGCCGCAGAAATGCTAAACATGATAAATGAAGGGTCTGAAATTGTATATGTTAAGGCTGAAAATGTATCTGAATTTAGACATGATAATGAATTTATAAAGGTAAGAGAGGTTAATGACCACCATCATGCCAAGGATGCGTATTTAAATATAGTTGTA
Organism: Peptostreptococcus sp.; assembly: GCF_977045075.1. Classification (NCBI taxonomy): domain Bacteria; kingdom Bacillati; phylum Bacillota; class Clostridia; order Peptostreptococcales; family Peptostreptococcaceae; genus Peptostreptococcus; species Peptostreptococcus sp. The sequence continues at coordinate 9,414 of NZ_CDRRTB010000048.1, forward strand.
GGTAATGTCTACAATGAGAAATTTACTAAAAATCCTTATAATTTTATAAAAGATGGGGGACGTAAATATAGCTTAAATAAGGTATTTGATTTTGCATTTTCAAAAGGTGGTAAAACAATTTGGGATCCAGCAGTATCTATGGATACAGTAAATAAAATGATAAGATCAAATGATGTAAGAGTAACAAAGAAAGTAATTGAACAAAAGGGAGCTCTTTACGATGCAACTATATATAAGGCAAGTATTGCTAAAGAAGAATCTTATTTCCCATTAAAGTTGGGAGATGAGAGATTGAAAGATGTAACTAAGTACGGTGGATATACAAGTATTAAGTTAGCATATTACACAATTGTATCTTACGATGAAATAGGTAGTAAAAGGAGTGAACATATAATAAGAATGGTTCCTATACCTATCTATATAAGCAAATTGGCAAACACTTTTGAGGACATAGAAAACTATGCACGCAGTTTTGTGACAAATAAGTCTAAAAAGAGTATAGATAACTTTAAAGTTGTATACAGAAAATTATTCATAAATTCACTTATAAAACTTAATGGATTTAAATATTATGTAGGTGGGAAAACAGATGATAGTTTTTATATTGATTCAGGAACAAGTTTAATATTAGATGAAGAAACTAATAAGTTATTTGGTAAACTTGTGAAGTATTGTAATTCTGATTTTAAACGTAAGGAAGATGAGTATATTAATATTAAAAACAACTTAAAACTTTATAATATTTTAGTACTAAAGAAAGAATCTTCATATTATGAAAACAAAAAATTAAATAAACTAGAGGAATTTAAAAAACAAGTTACAATAGATAAATATAAAAATTTATCGCTAGAAGACCAGTGTAGTGTACTACTAGAAATACTAAATACTTTAACAGATAAAAATAGTACTTATGATTTAAAGAAAATTGGTATAAGTGTATATAGGGCAAAGACAAGTATGAAACTAAATTCATATACGTCTTTTAAAGTCATAAACCAATCTATAACAGGCCTTTTTGAAAATGAAATAGATATATTGGGTTAGCATATGAGTTGGAGAACATTGGTAATCAGGTCTAGGGCAAAACTAGACTATAAGATGAACTATATGGTCGTAAGGAAGTTAGATGAGACCAACAAGATATATATTGATGAAATCCATACCTTGATTATTGAGTCGACAGCCGTTTCTTTAACGGCTGCCCTACTCAATGAGCTTACCAAAAACAAGGTGAAAATTATTTTTTGCGATGAAAAAAGAAATCCATCATCTGAATTAATAAGCTATTATGGTAGTCATGACACCAGTGCCAAGTATAGGTCACAGATAAGTTGGAGTCGCTCAATAAAAGAAAAGGTCTGGACCGAAATAGTTAGAGAGAAGATAAAAAACCAGTCTATATTGCTTAAAGAACTAGGACATGAAGAATATAAAATGCTAGATGAGTATTATAAGCAGGTCGAACTGTTTGATACTACTAATAGGGAAGGCCATGCAGCTAAGGTATATTTTAATGCCTTATTTGGTAAGGGGTTCAGTAGATCTAATGAAGAGCCTATTAATAGTGCCCTAAACTATGGTTATGCAATACTCTTGTCAGCTATAAATAGAGAGGTCGTTTCAATGGGCTATATGACTCAATTTGGACTATTTCATGATAATATGTTCAACCAGTTTAATTTATCTTGTGATCTAATGGAACCATTTAGGATATTTGTGGATAGAAAAATAATCTCTATGGATATAGGAGAACTCGATAGCAAGGCCAAACTGAGAATCATAGAGGCTATGAATGACACAATAGATATAGATGGGCAAAATATGTATTTTAATAACGCACTAAAAGTATATTGTAAAAGTGTGTTTGATGCCCTAAATAATAACGATGTATTAGAAATCAAATTTTGGAAATATGAGCTATAGATTTATGAGAATATTAGTAATGTTTGATTTACCAGTTCAAACTTCGGATGAACAAAAACAATATAGGCATTTCAGGAAATATTTAATTTCCTGTGGCTTTATGATGATGCAAGAATCTATATACTGTAAACTTGCTTTAAATCAAGGGGCAGCTATGCATATTGCTAATGCGGTTAAAAGGAATAAGCCTAAGTCTGGGCTAGTGCAAATTTTGACGGTTACAGAGAAACAATTTTCAAAAATGGAGATAATTGTAGGTGAAATAAACAGTGATGTTGTAGATACTGATAAGAGGGTTTTAGTATTATGATATTAGTTAATAGTGATTGGTCCAGGATAATAGACTTTGATAATTTCAAGGTGAATACTATTGTTGTCGAGAATATTGAATATTTTAGAAGGGTAGTTAGTAATTTTATAGGTCAAATTGATGGTGCTGAAGGAAAGTTTAGCCTTTCACATGAAAATAAAAGTTTAGACTTATCTAAAAAGGCCTTACTGATAAGTGATATATTTGATGTTAATCCCAGTTTGAAAAAGGCTAATGGAAAGATAAATAAATATATAAAAACCTTGTCTATAGACAGCTTTGAAGCTACAAG
>NZ_CDRRTB010000049.1:0-11830 GCF_977045075.1 Peptostreptococcus sp.
ACCATACTCCCCTATTATCTGGTCCTTATAATCTATCTTTAAAAGGGTTTGGTAAAGGTTGTAGTCTAGGTCTTGGTATAGGGGACCATACTCATCCCAATATTCATTTTCAGCCATATAAAAGTCGTCCTTGGTATTTATAGAGTACTTTATAGAGGCTAGTTCCTTCATAGTTTGTAGGTGGACCCTAGTCTTGTTCAAGCCCTCTATGCTAGCCTTAAGGTCTTCAAATTTTTCGCTTGACCTAATATCAGCCAGGGCTTTTTCATATATACCCTTGATTGAATCATAGTCACATCTCTCATATACTATATCCTTAAAATTCATAGTAAAACTCCATTCTAATTAATCTATATCATATCTACTTGAATATACATATATATAAATCCATAGTACAATATTTTGGCCTATAGCTTAAAATCTCCTCCATAAATTATATATTAAAGGTCCTATAAAATCAATTACTAGTAGCTTACCAGTAAAGTAAGGTATAAATATCTCTACCTATAGGATATTTTATAAGAGACCTTTAATATTAAAAACCTCTATCTTCTTTCTTATGTTGCTTGATTTTTATAACAAGGCACTATATAATATATTAGTGTATATACACTAATATATAAGATAATGTATTATATAAAATACAGCTACATTTAGCTGTACTATATGGAGGTAAATCAAAATGTCTAAAAACAAAAATTCTATGGCCTGGAAGCTCTTTGATAGATACTTTATCCAGGGTCTAAACGGTATGGCCCTAGGCTTGTTTTCAACTCTTATAATAGGACTTATAATAAAACAGATAAGTAGTGTCTTTACAGGTAGTATCGCCAGTTTTTTACTTACTGTAGCCGTAGTAGCCATGTCCCTAACTGGACCAGTAATAGGTATAGGAGTAGCCCATGCCCTAAAATCACCAAAGCTTGTAATACTAGCTTCAGGTGTAACAGGTCTCTTGGGTGCCTTTGGTGGCACTTTTTCAAATGGAGCCCTATTGAGTGACAAGATGCAACTAGTCCTGCCGGGTGCAGGCGATCCTCTAGGTGCCTTTATTGCTGTAGTTATAAGTGCAGAAATAGGCCGCCTTGTATCAGGTAAAACAAAGGTGGATATAATTGTCACTCCCCTAGTAACTATTGTTACAGGTGGTATGGTGGCCTATTTTGTTGGACCTTATCTTGCAATGGCCATGGCCAACCTAGGTGAATTTATCCGTGTTTCTACAGAGCTTCAGCCCTTCTTAATGGGTGTAGCAGTATCTGTATTAATGGGTATTATATTGACCCTACCTATAAGCTCAGCAGCCCTTTCAATAATCCTATCCCTATCAGGCCTAGCAGCCGGTGCCGCAACAGTCGGCTGTTCAGCACAAATGATAGGATTCGCAGTAATTAGCTTCAAGGCTAATGGTTGGAATGGCTTGTTGGCCCAGGGCTTGGGTACATCCATGCTTCAGGTGCCAAATATTATGAGAAAGCCAATTATTTGGTTACCTCCAATAGTTGCAAGTGCCATCCTAGGCCCTCTTGCAACCCTAGTATTTAAGATGCAAAATAACCCCGCAGGCGGAGGTATGGGAACATCAGGTCTTGTTGGTCAGCTAATGACATGGCAGACCATGTCAGGACAAATGGACAAGGTCCACCTATTTATAATTATTCTTTTCCTACATATTATTCTACCTGCCATCCTATCTTTGATAGTGGCAAGTTTTATGAAAAAGCGTGGACTAATTACGGACGAGGACTATAAGCTTGACCTATAAAATAAAGAAAAGAAAACCCATGGCCTATATAGGTCATGGGTTTTATCATTAAGATTCAATTTTTTATAATCACTTTCTACTGATAACTATTTATCCTTACAATTACTACATAGACCATAAAACTTTAGGTCGTGGTCCTTTATCTGGAAATTATAGTTGTTCTCTACAGTAGCCTCAATAGATTCCAAAAGGTCTTCCTTTACCTCTATGATAGCTCCACAGTCTCTACAAATCAAGTGGTGATGGTGGTGAACATCCTCTCCCTCGACATTGATTTCGTACCTGATACATCCATCATCAAGGTTTAGCTTAGATATACCATTGATTTCGTCAAGTAACTGCATAGTTCTATAAACAGTTGCAAGACCTATTTCTGGACAGTTTACACGTACCTTATCATATATTTCTTCACTGCTCATATGTGAACTTTCATTCTCTATTAATACTTCAATTATAGCCCTTCTCTGAGGTGTAATTTTAAAACCAGTAGCCTTTAGCTTCTCTTTCAACAATTCCATAGTATTGTTATTTTCCATATTATAGCCCTCCTTTTCAATTGATAACTTTCTTATACTCATAGTATATCAATTCTCAAAAAATGTCAATAGAAAATATTTTTCTATTGACACCTTGAGGAAAACTATATTGAATCAAGATATCCCTGCAAAATTAGTACTGCTGCAAGCTTATCTATGACTTTTTTTCTATTCTTTCTACGGACATCACCCTGAATCAGCATCTTTTCAGCTGATACTGTAGTTAGTCTTTCATCCCAGAACTTGATTTCCAAGCCAAGTTCCTCCTTAATCAGGTCACAAAACTTCATGACCTTCTCAGCCTGGGGACCTATTGTCCCATTCATATTCTTTGGTAGACCCGATACTATCAGGTTTACCTGCCTTTCTTCAACTATCTGCTTCAAGGCCTCTATATCATTTTTTTTACTTGACCTCTTTATTGTCGTAACCCCCTGGGCTGTCATACCCATAAGGTCACTTACGGCTACACCAATCGTATTGTCACCAATATCGAGGCCCATTATTCTTCCATTTAGCACATTTACACCTACTTAATCTAACTTATATACTCGTCTGACTTTTGATTGAACTTATTTATCAAAATTATAATTATAGGTATCAATAAATAAATTGAATCTGTAGCCGCCGCAATTATACCAGAATCATTTACTAGTAGAGTCACAAGACAACCAATTACTATAGCCAGGTATCCCTTGTATACTATCTTGTACCTTTCCTTCATATGGCTAAAGTGCCTATTTGGTCTAAATATAGTAAAGCCTAGTATCAATAGACCTACAAGTAGAATATTAACCCATACTGTAGTCTGGGCTAGCTGTACGTTCATTGCTATTTTTCTAGCAAATACGGTTACTATCTCCATAGGGCCATTTGTAATTACCTGACTTACAAAGTTACCCAAGTGAGAACCCAAGCCCAAGATAATATCAGCAGCAGCAAATGCTACTACAATCAGGCCTGTTACAGCTACAACAATTACCGACTTCTTAAAGTCAATCTTAACTCCACATATTAACAAGAAGAATGCTATATAGGCAATGGACTCAGAAATTGCCCCACCTACATTTGCACCCATACTAGGATAGGCAGATGTAATTAAAACTACAATTAGGAATATTGCAACCCATGGCTTAGGTATCTTTCTATACTCAAGAAGTATGGCAATACCCAGTATAGCACTACCTATGGTTGCACCCTCGTATTCATTACCTATACCATAGTACCTTGCCCCTATCATAGGATCATAGCTCATTATATTACTCTGCATCAAAGGTGTTGATATTACGGAGTCTATCACTATTAGGAGGATCATCAAAATTGAGAAAAATCCTACCTGTTTAAGGTCATCATTTTTAAATAGCCTATTACCTAGTATATATAGCAAGAAAGTCATGAATACTATGGCCAGGGTAATCTGGACCTGACTTCCAGGCCTCAAAATAGGCGCTGATAAAAATGCTAGAGGCATAATTAGGCCCAACTTGACCATTTCCTTCAAAAAGTTCAAAATATTCTTCTTATGTTTCTTTGGTAGCTTGTCCCTCTGCCATAGGGCTAGGGCTCCTAAAATCCAAGAAATCGAAATAACTGCTACATATATATTTATGATAGACATCCTAATAGATGATATTGCTACAATCTTCTTATATTCCTTGGCCATGTAGTCGTCCCTATTAGCCATGGCCTTATTAGTCAACTGGCGACCTACCATTTCACTATTCTTTAATCCGAACCTGCTTAAGATGTCCACGCCCATATCTAAGTTGGCAAAAAGTCCTATCCTCCTAGTTGTTGAAGAAAAAAGTAGACCCTTCCCTGTATCAGACATATCAAATCTTACTAAAGGCGCCAAGCGTCTATTATTAGCATAGTCTAGCTTGCTCGGAAAAGACCCTAATATATAGATTGTGTCATTTTTGCCAGCCATCTTAAATACGTATTCAATATAGTCACTTACCTTATTGTAGACCCTATACTTCATCCTTGTATAGGTCTTGCTATTTAGGTTGACCTTATACTCGTCTAGTCTATAGGTATCACCTAGATTAACCATCAAAAGGTCTGACTTTGCATAATATTTCTTAGTTTCTTCCTTTAGCTTATTGTAATCAGTCGAGATACCAAACGGGAATGACTGGTCCTTCTTGTTGATAAAATCCACATTTCCATCTTCTACCCTACCCCTAGAATCCATGACCATAAGGGCAAAGTCCCTATTTTTTATTTCCTGACCAGTAAGCATATCGTAGTAATCACTATTTCCAAGCACACTTATCTTTTTTCCATTAGTGGTTAGGGTGTCACCCAGGTATCCCATTTTGGACTTAAACTCACCATCAGCTTGGTTATACTGGTCTAGGTTGTTAATGCTCAAAAGGTTAATCTTTTTTGGAGACTGACCGGTAGCATAATTGTATAGGTCCTTATTATCTAACTGACTAAAGTTAACAGGTGTATCTGGAAGGATATTAACCCTCCCAGTAGCACCCATGCTAGCATAGTTTCTCCTATCATCATAGCCCTTGTCACCCCTGATATTCATCATGCCAAGATAACCACTATTTTCTAGCTTATTTGCCAAAAACTTTATATTCTTAAAGTTATCGTAATTTGTCCTATTTAAGTCAATAAGTATTACCTTGCCCTTATTCTTGGCAGTATTGTTGTCGGCCTTTGGATCAAGCTCCCCCTTGGTCATTGCCTGCTCAGTAGCAAATACAGATTCCTCTGACTTAGACCCTGCTGCAAGGCTAGGTCCCACTAGGCTAAGTACCAAGACAAGAGACACTATAAAGGCTAAAGTCTTTTTAAACATATAACATTTACTCCTCTATGTTCAAATACTTAGTTATTACTTCTTCTAGGATTTCATCCCTTTCAAACCTCTTTATTGCCGCCCTGGCATTCTTATAGCTTGTGATATAGCTTGAATCTCCAGATAATATATATCCTATTATCTGGTTTACAGGATTATAGCCCTTTTCTATCAAAGCATTATATACATACTCAATAGTCTGAGCTACACTCATTTTATCCTGGTTAACTGTTTCAAACTGAACTGTGTATTCTAATTTTTTTTCCATAAATAACCCTCCTTACACTATTTAATCTGTGACTCAACCACCTTCTGCGCACTTGCTAGCGCCTGGTCTACCATAGTCTTGTCACTACCACCGGCCTGGGCCATGTTAGGTCTACCACCGCCCTTACCTCCTGCGATTTTTGCAACTTCCCTAACTATGTTGCCAGCATGGGCTCCCCTGTCAATAGCATCCTTACTAGCGGTTGCTACAAAGTTAATCTTGTCTCCCGCTACATTCGCTAGGACTACAACACTTGTTCCCAGCTTGTCTCTAAGGTTATCAGCTACCTCTCTTAGGGTATCCATATCCATATCTTCATACTTAGCTGTTAGAAGCTTAACCCCCTTGATATCAAGGCTATCCTCTAGGGCATTTCCTGCATTCTGCATACTCATCTTTGATTTAAGATTGTGTACTTCTTTTTCTAACTGCTTATTTTCATCGACTAATGAATTAGCCTTAGCAACTAGGTTATCTTCCCTTGTCTTCATTATATCACTAATACTATTAATTAGCGAATCTTTTGCAAGTATATACTGGTATACTGCTCTTCCTGTGATGGCTTCAATTCTTCTTACTCCGGCAGCAACGCCACCTTCAGATAGAATCTTGAACATGCCTACCTGTGATGTATTGTCTAGGTGGGTACCACCACACAATTCAATTGAACAGTCACCCATCTTTACAACTCTTACCTCTTCACCATACTTTTCTCCAAATAGGGCCATGGCGCCCATAGCTCTTGCTTCATTTATATTCATTACCTCAGCAGTAACTGGGTGAGCCTCTAGAATAAATTCATTTACCATTGCTTCAACCCTGCTAATTTCTTCCTTAGTCATTGCTTCGAAGTGTGTTATATCAAATCTTAGCCTATCTGGTTCAACTAGAGAACCCGCCTGGTTTACATGGTCGCCTAGTACCTCCTTTAGGGCCTTGTGCAGTAGATGGGTAGCCGTATGATTTCTAGCTGCATCCATTCTTAGGGTCTTGTCTACCCTTGTTTCTACCTTTTCACCCTTGCTTAGAGACCCACTTACAAGTCTACCAATATGCTTGATGCTTCCATTAGCCCCCTTCAAAGTATCTTCAACTTCAAATAGGCCTGTATCACCTAGTATCTGGCCCTTATCACCAACCTGGCCACCACCATTAGGATAGAAACTTGTTTCATCTAAGATTATGGCTGCTTCAATACCCTCTTCAACTACGTCAACCAAGACATTGTCAACTACCATAGCCTTAATTTCTGAAGTCTTAACTAACTTTTGGTAACCATCAAAACTTGAGCTTGCATCCTCAAGTGATGTTAGAGGGTCTTCCTTCCATGCATCACCTTCAGTGTTACCTCTTGCTGCCCTAGCCCTATCCTTCTGGGCTTGCATTTCTCTTTCAAATCCATCTGTATCTACCTTTAGACCCTCGTCCTCAAGTATTTCCATAGTAAGGTCTAGAGGGAAGCCATATGTATCATAAAGCTTGAAGGCCTGTTCTCCTGATATAGTGTCTCCACCACCAGCAAGCAGCTCCTCTGTATATGATTTCAAGATTTCTAGTCCCTGCTCTAAAGTTTCACCAAACTTTTCTTCTTCTATACCAATTACCTTTTTGATGTATTCCTTCTTTTCAATTAGCTCTGGATATGCGTCTCCACATGTATCAAATACAACCTCTACTATTTCATTTAGGAAGTCGTCTTTAATTCCAAGTAGTCTACCATGACGTGCAGCCCTTCTCAGTAATCTTCTAAGTACATAGCCCCTACCTTCATTGGATGGCAGTATACCATCACCTACCATGAAGGCTACGGACCTGATGTGGTCAGTTATTATCCTTACAGACTTGTCCTTCTTTGCATCCTGTCCATACGTAATACCTGCCAGTTGGCATACCCTATTTAATACTGACTTTATAGTATCTACCTCAAATATAGTATCTACTTCCTGCATTACACAGGCCATTCTTTCTAGACCCATACCTGTATCTATATTCTTATGCTCTAGTTCCCCATAAGAGCCATCTTCTTTTCTATCAAACTGAGTAAATACAAGGTTCCAAAACTCTAAGAACCTATCACAATCACAGCCCGGCTTACAGTCTTCACATCCACAGCCGTACTTTTCACCCTTGTCGAAATAGATTTCTGAACATGGTCCACATGGTCCCAGACCTATTTCCCAAAAGTTGTCATCCTTACCTAGTCTAACAATTTTTTCTTCAGGGAAGCCTATCATATCCTTCCATAGGTCATATGCTTCATCATCACTTTCATATACTGTTACCCACAGCTTTTCTTCAGGAATTTCTAGCCATTCAGTTATAAATTCCCAAGCCCAAGTAATCGCTTCCTTCTTAAAGTAATCCCCAAAAGAGAAATTACCCATCATCTCAAAGAAGGTAGCATGCCTTGCTGTTACACCTACATTCTCTATATCACCAGTTCTTATACACTTCTGAACTGTAGACATCCTATTCTTTGGTGGTATTTCAACACCTGAAAAATAATTCTTCAAAGGTGCCATACCAGAGTTAATCAACAATAATGACTTATCATTACTTGGAACCAAGGAATGTGACTTTGCAATATAGTGTTCCTTTGATTCAAAAAACTTAGTAAACCTGCTTCTAATTTCATTTAATCCCAACTTTTCCATAACTTTCCTCCATATGAATTATTTTAAATTTACAGGATATGAATCTTAATAAAAAAAGCCCACTCCTGTATACACTACAGGGGCGAGCTTGTATTCGCGGTACCACCCTGATTATCACAAAATGTGACATCTTCATTGACATTAACGCAGCATCACGTCTCAATGTACTACTATTTCCAAAGAGCTACTCCGGGACTGCTTCACAGCCTGTATCTGGGGTATTTCCACCGACAACCCCTCTCTACAAGACCTTGGACTCCTACTACTTCCCATCCTCGTATTTAAATTCTTATTTTGATCCTGGCCACTTGGCCTTAAACTTAATACCTATATATTACAATAAAAATTATAATTTTTCAATACTTTCTGCTTATTTTGACTTCAACTTTTTAATTTAATTTCAACATTTTGTTGCTATCTAAAAAATTGAGCACGTAATACTGCCTTTCTCTTATTTGAATCTCCAGTAGGCCTTGCTTAAACACCCAAACTTTCAAGTGTAGCTAGCCTATTCTATGATACCCCCACCAAGGAGCCTGTCTTCAGAATAGAATACCACACTCTGGCCACTTGTTATAGCTCTCTGAGGCTCTTCAAAGTCAACCCTGACCAAACCCTGACCAATATATGTCACTTCAGCCTTGGCAGGTTTAGCTGCATACCTTACCTTGGCATAAACACCTATAGGTCCACTTACTTCCTCCTGAGTCCATTCGACAAAGTTTACATCCCTTGCAGTAAGGCTTGTCTTAAATAGGTCATCATTATCACCAAGAACAATAGACTTATCCTGACCATTAATATCAACCACATATGTTGGTTTACCAAAGGTTATACCAAGTCCCTTCCTCTGGCCTATAGTATAGCTAATAATACCCTTATGCTTTCCTAGAACCTTACCTGACTTATCTACAAAGTTACCAGCCTCTATCCTCTTGTTGGAATTTTCCTTCAAGAAGCCTTCATAGTCATGGTCTGGTATAAAGCATATATCCTGGCTATCTGGCTTATTATGAACCTCTAGACCAATTTCTTTAGCTATCTGCCTAATAGTATTCTTATCATATCTACCAATTGGAAATAGGGTCTTAGCCAGCTTTTCCTGGTTAAGGTTATAAAGGACATAGGTTTGGTCCTTGCTATCACTTGATGCCTTCCTTATTTCATACTTGCCACTTGTCTCATTAAATTCCACAAGTGCATAGTGGCCAGTTGCTACATAGTCACAACCTAGGTCCTTGGCCTTGTCGAATAAAAGCCCAAATTTAATGGTCTTATTGCAAAAAACACATGGATTTGGTGTCTTCCCAGCAAAATACTCATCTATAAAATTGTCCACAACTTGACCCTTAAAGTCATCCTTGAAATCTAGGACATAGTGGTCGATATTCAATCTTTTGCAAACTGCCTTCGCATCCTCAATTGAAGTATCCTTATCTTCGTCCTTGAAGTTCCATAAGGCCATAGTTGCACCTACAACCTCATAACCTTCCTTTTGTAATAGGTAGGCGGCTACCGAGCTATCCACACCGCCACTCATACCCAATAAAACTCTTTTCATCTTTCCTCCAAAATCCTTATAAACTCAAAAGAAGAGCTCTAGGCCCTTCTTTTTATCGATAAAATATATTTAAGAGTTATTTAATTTCTCTCATTTTTAAAGTAATGTCATCTTCCCTGTAATTGAAGTTTGAATTGTAATCATCTACCATATCCTGTAAGGATATAGACATTGTAACATCCTCTATTGCCTGTTTGATCCTAGCCCATACATACCTAGTTGAACATGAATCAAAATTCTTACAGGCATCTTCATCCAACAAGCATTCCGTAAAGGCCATATCCCCTTCTAATACTCTTAAGATATCTGCTACAGTTATTTCAGATGCAGGCTTAGAAAGGAAGTAACCTCCTTGAGCCCCTCTTACACTCTTGACCAAGCCGGCCTTTTTAAGTGATGAGAAAATCTGCTCTAAATACTGGTCTGATATCTCTTGCCTATTTGCAATATACTTTAGAGGAACTGGATCCTTTTCATTGCCACTGACAGCTAGTTCAAACATTGCCTTTAAACCATACTTACCCTTAGTCGAAAGCTTCATTGTTTTCACCTCTTCTGAATTAATTCCTAGTAAATTAATATGAATTAACTCTATATCTATAATATTATATCCTAGTAAAAAAGTCAAGATTAAAATTTTATTAAAATTTCAAGATTCTTTTTGATATTATTTATAAACTATCAAACCCAATCTATGTACCCTATTCAGCCTTCTTGCCCTTAAGATAATTCATAAAGTCTCTAATCTGGCCTTCAAATTTATTGGCCTGTGGCTCATAATATACCTTGTCGACCATATTGTCTGGTAGGTATTGCTGGTCTACATAGTGGTCTGGATAGGCGTGTGGATACTTATATCCCTGGCCATGTCCAAGGGCCTTTGCCCCCCTATAATGGGCATCTAAGAGGTGGCTAGGTATATCATCCTGGACCATCCTATCTATATCTGCCAAGGCTCTGTCTACTGCAAGGTAGGCTGAATTTGACTTTGGTGCAGTAGCCAGAACTATACAAGCTTGAGCTAGGGGTATCCTTGCCTCTGGTAGGCCTAATTGCATGGCAGAATCCACACAGGCCTTAACTATCACAATGGCATTGGGATAGGCCATTCCAATATCTTCCGAAGCTATAACTAGGAGTCTTCTAATTATGCTTGCTAGGTCTCCCCCCTTAATCAGACGGGCCAAGTAGTATACAGCGGCATCTGGATCGCTACCCCTTATAGATTTTTGTAAGGCACTTAAGAGGTTGTAGTGGACATCACCACTAGTGTCAAAGTTATAGCTGGTAGAAATATTTAGCCCCTCTATTACACCCATATCAATCCTAGCCCTGGCATCTTTGTCCAATCTAGACTCGCTAATTGCCAACTCCAAAATGTTTGTTGCTGACCTCATATCGCCTCCTGATGCATTCGCCATTGCCTCATAGGCATCCCTATCACACACAAGATCTAGATTAGTATTCTCCTTGTATTTATTAACTATATTTTCGAGTCCCTTAACTATCTCATCAAGTGAAATTGACTTAAACTCCATTACTACACTTCTACTCAAGATGGCCTTGTATACATAGTGGTATGGATTTTCTGTCGTACTTGCTATCAAGCTTATCTGACCATTTTCTATAAACTCCAAAATCGACTGCTGCTGCTTTTTATTAAAGCTCTGAATCTCATCAATATATAGGAGTATTCCATTTTGGGCATCAAGACTGCCTATTGAGGCTACAACCCTCTTTATATCATCAATAGAAGAGTTAGATGCATTGATTTTAAAAAACTTCTTATCTGCCCTGGCTGCTATTATCTCAGCCACCGTCGTCTTGCCCACACCTGGTGGACCAAAAAATATCATATTTGGAAAATAGGCCTTTTCTATCATATTATTCAAGAGCTTGCCTCTACCAATAATATGTTCTTGACCGACGACATCCTCTATCCTTGTAGGCCTATACTTATCTGCTAATGGCATATCTTCCTCCTAAAAAATATGGCGTCAAGGTAGTAAACCACCCTAACGCCACTTTTAACATACATAATATATACTGGTAGCTTACAAGCAATCACTTGCATAGCTTTATTATATATTTCTATCTAACCTTTGCTAGCTCATCTAGCAGCTTGTCATTTAGGATCCTAATATGAGTTCCCTTCATACCAAGCGACCTAGACTCTATTACTCCTGCACTTTCAAACTTTCTAAGTGCATTTACTATTACAGACCTAG